>JASLHV010000256.1 GCA_030153205.1 Roseiarcus sp.
AAGCCGTCCGGGGGCTTCAGCCATGCATCGTCTTTTCGCCACCGCCTCTCTTGTTGCTCTCATCTCGGTAAGCGGGGCGATCGCCTGTGGCGGCGGCGATGATGGGCCGGATGGGCGATGGTCGCTCGATCATAAAGAATATTCCCGTGTTGAAGGCCTGCCTTTCCTGAGTCCGGGGAACGATAGCCGGATCAATCTGCAATTCCTGATGATGGACGCTCATCCCTGGCGGGTGACGCTGCCGGCGTCTCCCGCAGACGGTCAGCCGAATCCGGATAGCGCCATTTCTGCGCTCTTTGCGCGCTCTGATCTCGACGCCGCCTTTAACGCTGGGCTTGCGCCGGCGCGCGGGAAACAGGAGGCCGCCGGCGGCTCCTCCTTTGCGGATGGGGAAGGCAGCCGCTGTCTCTCGCTGGAGAGCGGCAAACAGGCTTTCGCCGCGGCGGTACAGGCGGCGACGGGCCTCTCTGACGCGGAGCGCAGCGCGCTGATCGCCGAGCGCAATCAGATGGCGCCGAGTTGCGCTGACGACAATACGGCAAAAGCTCCAGACTCGCCGGCGCCGGCGCCTCCGCTCTCCGCGCCCGCACAAGGGTTCGAGACTTATTTGACGGGCGCCAAGGCTTTCTATGCCGGGGCCTTCGACCAGGCTCTCACCCAATTCGGCATGCTCGCCAAGATGGACGACGGATGGCTGCGCGAGAGCGCGCGTTACATGGTCGGTCGTACTTTGTTGAATAAGGCCCAGATCGGCGCCTTTGCGGCTTTGGACGGCGTCGCGGAGCCGAAAGTGACCGATCAGGCCTCGCTCACCGCTTCGGAAACGGAGTTGAAGGCGTATCTCGACGCCTATCCGAAAGGTCGTTACGCCGCTTCGGCGCGCGGCCTCTTGCGCCGGGTCTACTGGCTCGCCGGCGACAAAGCCAAGCTTGCCGCGGAATATGGCTGGCAAATCGCGCATGTGACCGACGCCGCCGCCAATCTCAACAGTTCCAACCTCGCGCAAGAAATTGACTCCAAATATCTCGGCGGGGTCGCCAACGAGACGCATGATCCGAACCTTCTGGCCGTTCAGGACCTGATGAAGCTGCGTGGCCAAGCCTCCGCCAAGGCGAAGTTCACGGCGGCGGATCTCGAAGCCCAGGCGCCGGACTTTTCCGGTCACGAAGCCCTGTTCGCTTTCTTAAAGGCGGCCCGCGCCTATTATGCCGATGGCGATAACGCCGCGACCTTGCAATTGCTCGGCCCGGCGCAGCCCGGATCCCTGTCGCCGCCCTATCTGGCGTTCAGCCGAGAGGTCTTGCGCGGCCAGGCTTTAATGGCGGCAGGACAGTACGACGCGGCGATCGATCATTGGAAACGCATTGAGCCCTTGGCGTCGCTGCCGTGGCAGTCCGAGGCGGTCGAACTCGGCCTCGCTGCGAGCTGGGAGAGGGCCGGGACGATGAACAAGGTCTTCCTGCCCGAAACGCGCATTGCTTCGCCGCGCATTCGAACGATCCTGCTGCGCTACGCGGCAGGGCCGATCTTGCTGCGCCAGGCGGTGGACGACCCGCAATCAACGCCGAGCGAGCGGGCGACGGCGCGTTTTGTCTTGCTCTTCAAGGAAGCGACAAGGGGACATTACACAGGCTTCCTGCGCGACTACGTACCAGCGGATTTGGCCAAAGACGAGCCGAAACCTTCAGGCGAAGAAGGCAACAAACTCACGGCCTTCAACTGGGCGGGGGCAAAGGAGCCGTACCAATGTCCCGCGCTGAAAGCGGTGATGAGCGACCTCGCCGCCAATGCCAAATCGTCGCACGGATTATTATGCCTCACCGAATTTACGCGGACGACAGGCCTCGATGCTTATGACAGCGGGTACCCCAAGCCGGACGAATTGGGCGGCGGCAAGTCGATCTTTCCAGGAGAGCCATTCTCGCGTGGAGAAACCTACAAGAAGCTGATCGCCGATGCTTCGACGCCGGACCATGACAGGGCCTATGCTCTTTACCGCGCCGTCAATTGCTACCGCCCGGCCGGCATCAACGAATGCGGCGGCAAGGATGTCGATGTGGCGCAGAGAAAGGCTTGGTACAACATGCTGAAGTCGCGCTACGGCGCGACCTCCTGGGCGCGGAGCCTGGGATATTATTGGTGAACTTCAAGCGGCTTTTTTTCGCTCTTGTCTTTTTGAGCCCGGCGACGGCGTCTTGGGCGGATGCGATCGTACGCGCTGCGGATTATGATTCCTATTGGCTTTGGGCCGGGGTCAGGGCGCGTGCCGATATCGAAAAGGCCCGCACGATCTATTTGCTGCAGGGCGAGGTCGGCCCGGACCGCGCCGGCGCGGTCCGCCTGACAGCGCAAGGCGGCGGGGAGCCGGGGCCGCATGCCGCGACGCTTTGGCTTGCCTACCGCGCGCGCTCGCTCGATTGGTCGCCTGATATTATTGCGGCCATTCTCCGTCGCTACGAGGCCTGGCGCGCTAAGCCCGGCGGCGTTGCTGGCGTACAAGTGGATTTCGACGCAACGACGCGCGGCCTTGCCAATTACGCCGCCTTTCTGCGCGACTTGCGGCGGTCCTTGCCGAAAGGTTGCAGGCTCAGCGTGACGGGCTTGATGGATTGGGCCTCGCATGCCTCGCTGGAAGATATCGACGCCTTGTCGGGAACCGTCGATGAAATCATTTTTCAAACCTATCGCGGCCGCGAGACGGTTCAGAACATTGACGCCTATGTCGCGCGGCTTGATCGGCTTCGCGTGCCGTTTCGGTTGGGCCTGGCGGAGGGAGCGGTTTGGGCGTCGCCGGAGGCGCTGGGGCGGAACGCTAATTTTCGGGGGTACGTGGTTTTTCTGAGAAACCTCCCGTGAGGACGATCTCTGCGAGTCAATATTGACGTGCGCGGCGCGAGGAATCGCATTTACAAAATGTAATCGAGAGGGCAATGGAATCTGCGATCATGGCCAAAGGTCAGCGACCATCCCAAGGCCGGGAGCGTCGCCCAATTTGCTCTCGCATATCGCGCCCGTTTAATCGATTCCGACCGAGACGTCGGCGGTCTGACGCTTGGTATCGTTCGTGTTTCCGCTGACCGACCCGCCTAATTGAATACGCGTTTCGACGCGGTAAACGCCTGGCCCGCGTGTAGCGAAATTCTTGCTTCCTTGACCGCTCGCGTTAAACGCTCCGACGATGGGATGTTCGCTCATATCGCGCAGCGGTTCATTCCGCCAATCGACAACCCGCATCGTGGCTCCGTCCGGCGGCATGTCATTCCAGGTCACTTGCAAATTTGGACTTTCGTCCGATCGAACTAAGACCGATATCGTACCGACCAGGTCGGCTGCCGCCGTCGCGCTTGTATCGTGCCCCGTCTTTCCGACGACTTGACCTAGCGGGCAGCCCGCCGCCGTGACAAAATGCCCGCCTGCCGCCGCAATATCGTAGGTGAACCGAAGGGCGCCATCTCCTTTCGACGCGACAAGAGCGGTCGCATCGGCGCCGGAAATCTTTCGTTCGAAATCGTCCTTGCATTCGCTTTTTTCAACGCCATTCGCAGCGAGATGAGCGGTCTCGTTGATCGGCTTCTGTTCAGTTTTGAGGCCGCCAAAACTGCCGCGCGTGTTGCCGCCGTCGATACTAACCGTCGCAGAACCAGATGCGCTGAGAAGGACGCTCTGTTCGCAAACCGGCTGGCTTTTGAATATGTCGGCGAGGAGCAATCTTACGCCGACCACACGCGGCGCAGACGCTTTCAGGGTCGCGTCAGTAGTACTCTTCAGATCGGAATTTCCTCCCAATGAAGCGGTAAATTCCTCGGATTTAGCAGCCGCGTCAAGCGAGATGACCGCCCCGGAGCTATCGAAGAATTTATACCCGAGGCCTTGCGTGACTAATGAGGTGGCTATCACACGATATTGTTGCGCTTGAATGCGGTTTACGCAGGCTATGCTAAAGGAGCAGCTTTGTACGGCTTTGATCGCGAGATTCTCGTCCAATTGCGTTATCCAGGCTTTGTCCGCCGACAGAGTCACTTTTTGGACGTTCGACCACCGCGGTCCAGCTTTAATAGTCGCACCATAGAGCTCAGGTATCTCCACGTCTGCGCCAACTTCCAAGGCTCCGTTGGTCTCATAGTTCAGCTCGGGTATCGAAACGTCTATTGGCTTGCTCGCCTGTGCGGTGAATTCCGGGGAAGCGCCTGGAACCAGGCAACCGGAACCGAACACATCAGCCACCGGCAAAGGAACTTTGTCCGTCGATGGGGCCGAACTTGGCTGAAACGCGACAATCGCGCCGGGGTGAACAAATTCATCCGCAGCCACGACGGCAACGCAATTCATTTGCTCTTGGTCTCGGACATACTCACAAAGACGGTCCGTCACGATGGTCGGCTTCGGCCGCCAGGCGCCATAGGTGATGACTATGATCGCTATGGCGACGACAACGGCTGCGAGCAAAAGAATTCCGAGGCGATTGCGGTCCACGGCTGGCCTCCTTTAAATCATGTTCGTAAGTGAAAAGTTCGAGGGATTTGACGTAAAAAGGTGATGGTTGAACAAAATTACTCTCGGCGATCGTACGAATTTCAATACACGGAGTTCTGCGCGCTTGACGACCACGTCATGGGCGCTGTTCGAGTTTTGAGAGGTTCGTTCCGCTTGCGGCGGCCTGAAGCAATTTTCCTATGAAGTCTCGATAGTGGGCATCTGATGTTCAAAATTGTTCCCCCCCCGATGCCAAGCGCCTTTCGACTTTGGGGGTCGATCAATCAACTATAAATCATACAAATCGTCTGCGAGCCTATTCCAGTTACATACACGAAAATTCAGAAGCCATATAGATGGGTTATACACTTCACGCCGTCTTCTCGATGATCAGGCCGAGCTCTTCGATCATTGTCTCGCGCATCAAGAACTTCTGCGCCTTGCCCGTCACGGTCATCGGGAAGTCGTCGACGAATCGTACGTATTTCGGCGCTTTGTAATGGGCGATCGAGGCGCGGCAGAAAGCGATGACGTCTTCTTCCGATAGCTTTGCGTCCTTGCGCAGTTTGATCCAGACGCAGAGTTGCTCGCCGTAGTGCTTGTCGGGCACGCCGAAGGCTTGCACGTCGGCGATCGCGGGATGGGTGTAGAGGAACTCTTCGATCTCGCGCGGATAGATGTTCTCACCGCCTCGGATGACCACGTCCTTGATGCGGCCGACGATATTGCAATAGCCCTCTGAATCGATCGTCGCGAGATCGCCGGTGTGCATGAAGCGCGCTTCGTCGATGGCCTTGCGCGTTCCCTCGGGATCGCCCCAATAGCCGCGCATGACGCTATAGCCGCGGGTTAAGAGCTCGCCCGGCGTTCCCGGCGGGACGATCCGGCCCTCGCCGTCGATAATTTTCACTTCGATATGCGGCTGGATGCGGCCGACGGTGGAGACGCGGCGATCGAGCGGATCGTTATAGGCGCTCTGGAAACTCACCGGGCTCGTTTCGGTCATGCCATAGGCGATCGTGACTTCGCTCATATGCATTTCAGCATCGACGCGGCGCATGACTTCGACGGGGCAAGGCGAGCCGGCCATGATGCCGGTGCGCAGAGTCGAAAGGTCGAAGCGCTTGAACTCGGGATGACCGAGAATGGCGATGAACATGGTCGGCACGCCATGCAGGCCGGTGCAGCGCTCAGCCTGTACCGTCTCCAGGACGGCGAGCGGATCGAAGCCTTCCGAAGGCGAGACCATACATGAGCCATGCGTCACGCAGGCGAGATTGCCGAGCACCATGCCGAAGCAATGATAGTACGGCACGGGAATGCACAATCGATCGACTTCGGTGAGGCGCATCGCTTCGCCGATGAAATAGCCGTTGTTGACGATGTTGTGATGCGTCAGCGTCGCGCCCTTGGGCGCGCCTGTCGTGCCGCTGGTGAATTGGATATTGATGGGATCGTCGAATTGGAGGGTCGCTTCGAGCTTGGCGAGATCGGCAAGCTGCGCCTTGGTCGCAGGCTTGGCGACATCGGCGAAATTGAGCATGCCCGGACTTTTTTCCTCGCCGAGACGGATGACGATTTTCAGCGTCGGCATCCGGCTCGCCATCAGCCGGCCGGGCGAGGCGCCGTCGATCTCTGGCGCAAGCGCGCGCAAGGTCGCCAGATAATCGTTGCCCTTGAAGCCAGCCGAAAGGATCAGCGCCCTGCAGCCGACTTTGTTCATCGCATATTCGAATTCATGCGTCCTGTAGGCTGGGTTGATGTTGACGAGGATCAGCCCCGCCTTGGCGGTCGCGAATTGGGTCAGCACCCATTCGGCATTGTTCGGCGACCAGATGCCGATGCGCTCGCCTGGCTGCAGGCCGAGCGCGATAAGCCCGGCGGCGAGGTCGTTCGCGCGGTCACGCAGTTCGGCGTAGCTCCAGCGGACATTCTGGTGACGCGCGACAAGCGCCGGCCGGTCCGGCCCTTCGGCGGCGATGCGGTCGAGCAATTGGCCGACGGTCTCGCCAAGAAGCGCCGCGTCGCTGGCGCCGTGAACATAACTTTGCCAGAGCGCCGACATTTAATCCTCCCTGTCGTCCCAGCCTCTGTTGCGTAAAGGTAACAGAAAGCGGCGATATTCGCCTAGCCGCTGGCGAGTCGGCGACGCGACGCCTATCTGCGGCAGGATTGGCTGGCGTGAAAAATAAAACGACCGGGAAGCGACCTTTTTTAAGGCGACTTGTCCGCCCAAGCCTTTTGACAACGTCTTTACCGCAAGGGGAAACGTGCAAAAGCAATCGTCGCTGACGCGGCGTCGATAATGTCTCTCTACGGCGCTAAAAGCGTCAGATCGGATGAATCGCTCGTGAATTTTTCGCGCTACGCCAAAAACGCCGTCGTGCTTGGCCTGCTCTCGGCGGTCGGGCCTTTTGCGATCGACATGTATCTGCCGGCGCTGCCGAGCATTTCGGCCAACCTCAACGCCTCGACCGCGACGACGCAGATGACGCTGATGGCTTTCTTCGTCGCTTTCGGCGTCTGTCAGCTCGTCTATGGGCCGGTTTCCGATATGGTCGGGCGCAAACCGCCGCTTTATCTCGGCCTGGCGCTGTTCATTCTCGGCTCGATCGGTTGCGCCCTTGCGCCCAACATCGGCTGGCTGATCGCCTTCCGCTTCGTGCAAGGCTGCGGCGCCTCCTGTTTGATGGCGATTCCGAGGGCGATCATCCGCGATCTCCATACCGGGCTCGAAGCGACGCAGCTCATGTCGCTGGTCATGCTGGTCTTCAGCGTGTCGCCGATTTTGGCGCCGCTGACCGGCAGCGCCTTGATCGTTCCCTTCGGCTGGCGCGCGGTTTTCGTTGCGGTGACGATTGCGGCGCTTTTGGGCTTCGGCCTCGTCTATCTTTTCTTGCCGGAGACGCGGCCGCCGGAAGAGCGTACCCAGATCACGGCTCGCAACATCGTCGGCGGCTTTGCGCAATTGCTAGGCGATGCGCGTTTTCTCGGCCTCACCTTCATCGGCGGCCTCGGCATGGCGAGCTTCTTCGTCTTTCTGGCGAATTCGTCCTTCGTCTATATCGACCATTTCGGCCTGACGCCGACGCAATACAGCTTCTGTTTCTCGGTGAATGCGGTCGGCTTCATCGGCGCCTCGCAATTCGCCGCCAAGCTCGGCGCGCGTTTCGGCATGGCGCGCGTCGTGACGACGGCGGTGTCGCTCTATGCGGCTTTCGCTTTGATCCTGTTCGCCGTGACGGCGGCCGGCCTCGACTCCATGGCGGTTCTCATCGGCCTGCTGTTCTGCTCGTTCGCGTTTCTCGGCCTCGTCATCCCAACGACGATGGTTCTCGCACTCGAAGAGCATGGCCCGATCGCCGGGCTTGCCGCTTCACTTGGCGGCACGCTGCAGATGGCCTCGGGCGGCGTGATGATTACGCTGGCGAGCCTGGTTTTCAACGGCACGCCGCTTCCCATGGTGGCGATGATCGCGCTCGCCGCTGTCGGCGCCTTGGCGCTGACGATCGTGACGCTGGGCCGGCGCCAGCCGGCGCCGCAGGCGGCGGAGTGACGACGCGATCGGTTGCGAAAATTTCTTTCTGGAAAACAGAAAGCGTGATAGTGTTTGGGTGGCGACGGGAGTCCTGTCGCCGGCCATTTTTGAAAAAGCTTTGCGGTAGGAAAACGGGGCTTAAGTTATTGAAAAGGCTCGAAAAGCGGAAATTGCTGATTTCCGGAGCTTAGCAAAATCAAGGGCTTAACGCTTCGCGGCGACGCTGATTTGGCGCCGCGCGGCGCCAAGGGGGCGAAAACGGAAGGAATTTGCTTCCGGGCGGAAGTGTTTGGAAATTACGTTGGAGATGGAGCGCCCCTTCCTTCGCAAAGGGGGAGGCGTGTGTACTTTTTTGGTACGCGTATCGTTCCAGGAGCGCCTGCTTAATGACCGATTCCGTCGCCAAGAAACGCATCGTCATCGTCGGCTCGGGCTTCGGCGGGATGGCGGCGACGAAGGCCTTGAAGGATGCCGACGCCGATATCACTTTGGTCGATCGCACCAATCATCATCTGTTTCAGCCGCTCCTCTATCAAGTCGCGACCGCAGCGCTTTCGCCAGCGGATATTGCGACCGCCAGCCGCGCCTTGTTGCGTCAGCAGCCGAAAGTCAGCGTACTCATGGCGGAGGTTTCGAGCGTCGACGCCGATCGCCGCATCGTTCACCTCGTCGGCGGGCGGGATCTCCCGTATGATTTTCTCGTTCTGGCGATCGGCGCGGCTTACAGTTTTTTCGGTCATGATGCGTGGTCGGCCTATGCGCCCACGCTGAAGACCTTGAGCGACGCTCTGTCGATCCGCGCGCGCCTCTTAAGCGCTTTCGAGAAAGCGGAGGAATGCGGCGATCCCGCTTTGATCGCAAAGCTACTCACTTTTGTCGTCGTCGGCGCCGGACCGACAGGCGTTGAGCTCGCCGGCACGATCGCGGAGCTGGCGCGTTCGACTCTGGCGCGCGATTTCAAAGCGATCGATCCGTTCTCGGCCCGGGTCATCCTTTGTGAAGCGGGCGACCGCGCTCTTTCCGCCTTTCCACCGCGCCTTTCCGATTACGCCGCCGAAGCTTTGCGTTCGCTCGGCGTCGAGCTCCGTCTTGGCGAGCCGGTCAAGGCGATCGACGCTGGCGGACTCATTGTTGGCGAGACGCGGATCGAAACACCGAACGTTCTTTGGTGCGCCGGCACGGAAGCGCGGCCCGCAGCGCGCTGGCTCGGCGCCGAGGCGGCGCGCAACGGGGCCGTCAAAGTCCGGCCGGATTGCTCCGTACCGGGCCGGCCGGAAGTCTTTGTCATCGGCGACGCCGCCAGTTTCGACGACAGCTCAGGCCGGCCGCTGCCAGGCCTGGCGCCGGTCGCCAAGCAGCAGGGCAAGTATGTCGGCCGGCTGCTAAAGGCGCGCCTTGCCGGCAAGCCGACGCCAGCTCCCTTCCGCTATCGCAATTATGGGACGATGGCGATCATCGGTCGCTCGCGCGCGATCGCCGATTTCGGCCGCTTCACTTTGACCGGCTTTCCGGCTTGGCTCGCCTGGTCGCTCGTCCATCTGATGCTGCTCGTCGATTTTCGCAGCCGAGCGACCGTCTATGTTAATTGGTCTTGGGCCTGGTTTACTTACGGCCGAGGCGCGCGGTTGCTGACGAGCGCGCCTCACGAGGCGACGCCGAATTGATTCGGAACTGATTCTCGCGATACGCGCAACGTACTGATCGACCACGCGTTAGAATCAACGTAGCGTGAACGGATGTTCCTTTGAGCTTTAGCGGAGCGGCGTTTGCACGAGGGGTTCGATTTTTCGCTTTATCGGGAGACGTTGCTCTTTCTCGCGACGGCGGGGATCGTCGCGCCGATTTTCATTCGCCTGCGTATTTCGCCGGTTCTTGGCTTTCTCCTCGCAGGGGCCGCGCTGGGCCCGCATGGCCTTGGAAGGCTCGCCGAACGCACGCCTTGGCTGAGCGTTTTCGCCCTGACGAATGTCGAGGAAATCGACAATATAGCCTCGCTCGGCGTGGTCTTTCTGCTCTTCATGATGGGGCTCGAACTCTCTTTCGAGCGCCTCTCGCGCATGCGCCGCCTCGTCTTCGGTCTTGGGCTTTCGCAGGTTCTTCTCTGCTCGCTTCTGATTGGGCTCGCCGCTTTGGCGCTGGGTCAATCGCTTTCCGCCTCGGCCGTTATCGGCGCCGCTTTGTCGCTGTCTTCGACGTCGATCATCATTCCGGTACTCGCTGAAAGGAAGCGACTGAATTCATCGGCAGGTCGCGCGAGTTTCGCGGTTCTGTTGCTTCAGGATCTCGCGGTCGCGCCGCTTTTGTTCATGACCGCGATGTTGGCCCGAGGCGAGGTCAATGGTCTGGGCGCCGATCTCGTTTGGACGCTCGCGCCGGCGGCCTTCGCGGTGCTTGGCTTGATCGTCTTCGGCCGATTGGCGCTGCGGCCATTGTTTCATTCGGTGGCAATGGCCAAGAGTGTCGAGCTTTTCATGGCGACCTCCTTGCTCGTTGTCATTGGCGCTGGCTTGATCGCCGCCTCGAGCGGTCTCTCGATGGCGCTCGGCGCTTTCATCGCCGGCCTTCTCCTCGCCGAGACGGAGTTTCGACGCGAGATCGAAGTCACGATCGAGCCTTTCAAAGGCCTGTTGCTCGGATTGTTCTTTGTCTCGGTCGGCGCCGCTCTCGATCTCTCACTCCTCTTTGCTTTCCCGCTCCTGATCCTGGTGCTTGTCTTTGCGATCATTGCGATCAAAGTCCTTGCGTTGCTCGCGCTCGGGCGCGCCTTCAAAGCGCCACCACGCGTTGCGCGCGAAGTCGCGCTGTTGCTCGGCCCCGGCGGCGAATTCGCTTTCGTGATGATCAGCGCGGCCATGGCGGGCGGCGTGGTCCCGCCCGCCGCGGGCCATATGGCCCTGGTCGCGGCGACTTTGACGATGTTGCTGATTCCATTTCTCGCCTGGCTCGGCGAGCGCCTCGCGCGCAGCGCGCCGACCGCCGATGCGACGATGGAAGCTTTCGAACCGCCGCCTTCGGACGGGCAGGCGCGCGTCATTATCGTCGGCTACGGCCGCGTCGGCGCGCTGATTGGCGACATGCTGGCCAAGCACGATATTTCCTACATATCGGTTGATTCCGACGCCAAGCTCGTCGCCAAAGCGCGCTCGGAAGGGCGGCCGATCTATTTCGGCGACGCAACGCGCGTGGAGTTCTTACGTCGTTGCGGCATCGAGACCGCGCGTGCTTTGGTCGTGACCATGGACGCGCCGCGCGCCAATGAAGCCGTCGTGACCGCCGCGCGGTCGCTGCGGCTGGATCTTACCATTGTCGCAAGAGCGCGCGATGCGCCGCACGCCAAGACGCTTTACGACCTTGGCGTCACCGACGCTGTGCCTGAAACGATTGAGGCGAGCCTGCAATTGTCGGAAGCGGTCCTCGTCGATATCGGCGTGCCGATGGGCTATGTGATCGCCTCGATCCACGAGAAACGCGACGAATATCGCAAGCTTCTCGTTGAATCGGGGGCGCCGGCCCGGCCGCAACTGGCCAGGCGGACCAAGAGCACCGGCGCGAAAACCCCTTCGACAAGCTGACCTTCCGAACCTTTGGCAGCGCAGGGCGTTTTCTCGCGTGAGGATCGGTGTCGGTTGCGGGCGTCGCCGCCCCGGTTTAACAATGCCGCCGCCGACGCGGTCTCCCTTTATCGCGGATATCCTCGTCCCGTCTCAACAATGGAGTTTAGTCCATGTCCTTCACATTGCCGGAACTTCCCTATGCGCATGACGCCCTTGCGCCTTACATGTCGAAGGAGACGCTCGAATTTCATCATGACAAGCATCACCTCGCTTATGTGAACAATGGCAACAACCTGCTCAAAGGAACCGAGTGGGAAGGCAAATCGCTCGAGGAGATCGTCAAGGGTTCGCACAACAAGAATCCGGGCCTCTTCAACAACGCCGGCCAGCACTACAATCACTTGCACTTCTGGAAATGGATGAAGCCGAAGGGCGGCGGCAAAATTCCCGGCGCTTTGGAAAAGGCGATCGTCGATGGGCTTGGCTCGGTCGAAAAGGCCAAAGAAGATTTCATTCAAGCTGGCGTTACGCAATTCGGCTCAGGCTGGGCGTGGCTTGCGGTCAAAGACGGCAAGGTCG
Source organism: Roseiarcus sp. (assembly GCA_030153205.1). GTDB lineage: Bacteria > Pseudomonadota > Alphaproteobacteria > Rhizobiales > Beijerinckiaceae > Roseiarcus. Next base: position 12,145 of record JASLHV010000256.1, read on the forward strand.
TCGTGATGAAGACGGCCAATGGCGAGAGCCCGCTTGTGCATCAGGCTCATCCGATCCTTGGGGTCGACGTCTGGGAGCATTCCTACTACATCGACTATCGCAATCGCCGTCCTGACTACTTGAAGGCTTTCGTCGAAAACCTCGTCAATTGGGACTATGTCGCCGAGCTCTTCGCCGCGGCGAAGTAACGGGTTTTCTTCGAAGCTTGCTAAAAAGCCCGCTTGGTCTGCGACCAGGCGGGCTTTTCTTCTATTCGACCAAGTCGATCGTTTTGTCTTTGCAAATATCGACAGAAGACAAGTCCGCGGACGCGCCGTCCGCATAGGTGGCATGGAAGTCGTAGAGACAATCCTTGCCCTTGCCGAGCCTCACGGTTTTCTTGTCGCCAGGCTTGAGGTCGGTGACGATCTTTTTGGTAGCCGGTCCGCCGGCGCCAGCGGCCGCGAGCTCTTTGAGCCCCACCGACCGATGGTTGGTGACAACGATGGCGATAGTCGGTTTGGCCTTTGGTTTAGGTTTTTTGGCAGGCGCCGCGTCGGGCGTCGCCGCTGGCGCGACGTCTGTTTGCGCCGAGACGCCGGCGCTCGAGAATCCGGCGGCCAGAAAAGCGGCCAAGGCAATAGCAGTCAAATGGGTACGTGTCATGAGGCCCCTCCACCAAGGCGTCACTGAAACTCCGTGCATCATGACGCCAAGCCGCGGTCATGGCCAAGGGTTTGTTCCAACTTCTCACATGTTTGAGAGCCAGGCGCCGGTCTCCGTGCTTCTCACCGCCGCGCGTTGGAGCATCGGCAGCACGTCGTCGATTTTCTCTGCCACGAGATAGCGCAGTTCGAAACCGGCGCGGATAAACCCTTGTTCGCGCATATGCGCAAATAGAGAGAGCAACGGGCGCCAGAAACCCGCAATGTCGGCAATGAGCACCGGCTTGGCGTGACGCTGCAGTTGCAGCCACGTCAATTGCTCGACGAGTTCCTCCAACGTGCCAACGCCGCCTGGCAGGGCGACGAAAGCATCGGCGCGTTCGAACATCAGTTGCTTGCGCTGATGCATGTTGTCCACGACAATCAGCTCCGCTTCCTTCAACGCATGTTCTTTGCGGATCAAGAAGGTAGGAATGACGCCGGTCACCCGTCCGCCGTGACGAAGGGTTGCATGCGCCACGCGGCCCATAAGCCCTTCTTCGCCGCCACCGAATACGAGGCCGACGCCAGCTAGCGCCAAGGCGCGGCCAAGCGCGTCCGCCGCCTGGCCAAAAAGCGGATCGGCCCCGGCGCTCGAGCCGCAATAAACACAAACATTGCGAATCGTCGTCATGCGACTACAGGCGCTCGGCGCGGCCAAACGTCAAGCATCACCGCGCGCCGGTTCCTTAAATCACGGATAAGCTTGAGAAACGTTATTTGCGACGACGGCGTTGCTGGCCAAGGCCCATTTGCTTGGCGAGAGCTGAGCGCGCTTTCGCATAGGCTGGCGCCACCATCGGATAGTCCGGCGGCAGGCTCCATTTCTCGCGGTATTCTTCTGGCGACATATTGTATTGCGTCCGCAAGTGCCGTTTCAAAGATTTGAACTTCCGACCGTCTTCAAGGCAGACGATATAATCGTTGGTGATCGACTTCTTAGGCGGGACAGCCGGTTTCGCCGCCTCCGGCGCCGCAACGACGACGCCCGTCGAGACACGGACCAAAGCTGAATGGACTTCGCTGAGCAAGCTCGGAAGATCGCTTGCGGGAACCGAATTGTTGGAAACATAAGCGGAGACTATTTCCGCAGCGAGTTCAATATAGTTCAGATTATCTGTCATATTCTTATTGCTCCACCGGCAATCTTGTCGCTGGCGCAGGCGCTCAAACAAAACCGCGCGCTACTTCTCCCCCGAGTGCGGCAATCGCTCGGTTCGACGCTGAGTCGCTCAAACGCCTAACGCGGAATCTATAGACACAGAGAATGGTCAGCAGCAAGAACAATCTAAGAATATTACGTATATTTATTCCGGATCGCGTTTGATTGCTATCGCGCTTTCTTGATTAGTCGGCTGGTTGCCATGTCCGCGGACAGATGGCTGTAGTAATAAAGCCGAGACGGCGATTTTTGATGAGCATTAGACAATATTAGCAGGCCTTACTCCTTGCACGGTTCTGAACATTGCCATTTCCGCAGGTGCGGCGGGCGACCCGCCGCCCTATATTAGCTCTAAAGCGCCTCTGTGAGTCGAAATGCAGCATTTCACCGTCTCGAAATTCAAGCCGGAGCCCGAGCCGAGCGGGCCGACGTTCACCGCGACGGTTCGAAGGCTGTGGCCCTATATCTGGCCCCGAGATCGCGCGGATTTGAAGTTGCGCGTCGCTCTCGCGGTCGTCCTCATGATCGCGGCGAAAATATCGACGATCGCGATCCCCTATGCCTTCAAATGGGCGACGGACGCCTTGGCGGGCGAAAGAGCGCTCGACAAAATACCTTTGCCGACGATCTTGAGCGGCGTCGTGGCGTTGACGGTCATTTATGGCCTGCTGCGGGTGCTGATGGCCCTGCTCACACAAGGGCGCGACGCGCTTTTCGCCGCGGTCGCCATGAACGCCGTCCGGCGCCTGGCGGTGGAAGTCTTCGTACATTTGCATTCTTTGTCGTTGCGTTTCCATTTGGAGCGCAAGACGGGCGGATTGACGCGCGTTCTCGAGCGCGGCCGCGCGGCGATCGAAACGATCATCCGCACCTCGATGCTGACCGCCGTTCCCACGATCGTGGAATTCGCCTTTATCGTCGCCGCTTTCTTCATTTCTTTCGACTGGCGTTACGTCGTCGCGATCTCGATCACGATCGTCGCCTATATGGTTTTCACAACGCTGGCGACCAATTGGCGCATCGCCATTCGCCGATCAATGAACGAGAGCGACACCGATGCGAACACCAAGGCGATCGACTCGCTGCTCAATTATGAAACGGTGAAATACTTTGGCGCCGAGAACCGCGAGGCTCTGCGCTACGACAAATCCATGGCGCGTTATGAGCGCATGAGCGTCAAGACTTATGTTTCCCTCGCCATACTCAACGCTGGCCAAGCCGTTATCTTCACCGCCGGTCTCGTTGTCGCAATCCTCATGTGCGTCGCCGGCATTCGCGCTGGGCGCAACACGGTCGGCGATTTCGCTCTCATCAATCTGATGATGCTGCAGCTCTACCAGCCGCTCAATTTCATGGGCATGGTCTATCGCGAAATCCGGCAGGCGATCGTCGATATCGAAGCGATGTTCGTCATTCTCTCTGCGAACGCCGAGATCAAGGACACGCCAGGCGCTGAGCCGCTGAAAGTGAGTGAAGGCGCGGTGCGCTTCGAGGACGTGCAATTCAATTATGATCCCGAGCGGAAGATCTTACGCGGCGTCTCGTTCGAGGCGCCGGCGGGCCATACGATCGCGATCGTCGGTCCGTCCGGGGCCGGCAAGTCGACGATCTCGCGTTTGCTGTTCCGCTTCTATGAACCGTCGTCGGGGCGGATCACGATCGATGGGCAGGATATTTCGCGCGTCACGCAAAAGTCCCTGCGGGCGGCGATCGGCATGGTGCCGCAAGATACCGTGCTTTTTAACGATACGATCGCCTATAACATCCGCTATGGCCGCGACGGCGCGAGCGAGAGCGAGATGACGCAGGCGGCCGCGAATGCCCAGATCGAGGCCTTCATTCGCGCCCTGCCGCAGGGTTACGAGGCGCAAGTCGGGGAACGGGGACTAAAAGTATCGGGCGGCGAAAAGCAGCGTATCGCTATTGCGCGCACGATCCTGAAGGGTCCGCCTATTTTAGTTCTCGACGAGGCGACATCGGCGCTCGACAGTTTCACCGAGCGAGAAATCCAAGCGGCGTTGGAGCGCGTCTCCAAGGGCCGCACGACGCTGATTATCGCGCATCGCCTCTCGACGGTGGTTCACGCCGACCAGATTCTCGTGCTCGACAAAGGCGTCATCGCGGAGCGCGGACGGCACGAAGAATTGCTCGCCAAAGGCGGGCTCTACGCAGCTTTGTGGAGCCGCCAGCGCGAGGTCGACGCCGCGCAAGAGACGCTGCGTCGGGCCGGCGAGATTGCGACGCAAGAGGACGAGGGCGCCGCCGCGGTGTTAACGGATACGGTCCCGTTGCGGAGTGGAGAAGAGCAAGAAGCGAGCGTTTGAAAGCGCTGCGCGTCTGTTCGCCCGAGCGCGTGATCGACTTTCGCGACGATTGGCGCCAAAAAGGCCGCCGCAATTCGCCAGATAGGGTCCAATGTCCGTTATCGATTCCGTCCGACGGCAATTCGCGCCGGTTCATCCCGAAGGCTATATTTTCATCGGCGCCTTTTTCGTGGCGACGCTGGCGCTCGATTGGTTCTGGACGCCGCTCGGCTGGATTGGCGCTTTTCTGACTCTGTGGTGCGCCTATTTCTTTCGCGATCCGCAACGGGTGACGCCATTGCGCGAAGGCTTAGTCGTGTCGCCCGCCGACGGCATGGTTAGTTTTGCAGGATTCGCCGCGCCGCCGCCCGAGCTTGGTCTTGGCGACCGGCCCTTGCAGCGTGTTTCGATCTTCATGTCGGTCTTCGATTGCCACGTCAATCGCGCGCCGGTCGCCGGACGGGTCACCAAGGTCGCTTACAAGCCGGGTCTTTTTCTCAACGCGGATCTCGACAAGGCCAGCGAGGATAATGAGCGCAATGGTCTCGTCATCGAAGGACAATCCGGCGTCTTCGGCGTGGTGCAGATCGCCGGCCTCATTGCGCGGCGGATTGTTTGCTTCGTCAATGAAGGCGCGAGTCTTAGCGCCGGCGATCGTTTCGGCTTGATCCGGTTCGGTTCGCGTGTCGACGTCTATCTGCCGCACGACGCGCAGATTCTCGTCGGCGTCAATTCGCGCGCCATCGCCGGAGAGACCGTGATCGCAGACATGAAAGCCGTCGAGGCGATGCGGACGTTCCGGTCGAGCTGACGGTATGTACGCTCCCGACAACAACGAATCCGCTGTGTCGCCTCGGGGGAGAGTACCGTCGGGGCGGCGGTTTCGCGGCGTGCCGCTGCGCCTGCTGCTCCCCAATCTGGTTACGCTTCTTGCGCTCTGTCTCGGTCTTACGGCGATCCGTTTTTCGCTGGAGGATAGGATCGAATGGGCGGTCATGGCGATCGCGCTGGCGGCTGTCCTGGACGGCCTCGACGGCCGCATCGCACGCGCCCTGAAAGGCACCTCGCGTTTCGGCGCGGAACTCGATTCGCTTGCCGATTTCGTGGATTTTGGCGTGGCGCCGGCGTTGCTGCTCTATGTCTTCGGCCTCAATCAGGTGAAGAGCCTCGGCTGGTTCGCAGCCCTGATTTTCGCGATCGCCTGCGCGTTGCGACTCGCCCGCTTCAACGTGATGCTGGACGATCCGGATCGGCCCGCCTGGCAGGGCAACTTCTTTGTCGGCATGCCGGCGCCGGCTGGGGCGATCGTCGGTCTCTTGCCGGTCTATCTCCATCTCTCCGTGTTTCAGGTCCCCCTGTCGCCGCGGTTTGCGCCCGTCGAGATCGTCTACGTGCTGCTTGTCGCGTCGCTGATGGCGAGCCGCGTTCCGCATTTTTCCGGCAAATCGCTCGGCCGTGTGCCGCGGGAATATGTTGCCGTGGTCCTGTTCGCCTCGGCCGCCGGCATTTTACTCCTCGCCAATTTTCCGATGGAGACGCTGGCCGCCATGACCATCGTCTATCTCGCCGCCATTCCCTTCAGCATTCGACACTTCGAGCGCATGCGGCGCGCCGCC
>JASLHV010000538.1 GCA_030153205.1 Roseiarcus sp.
AGCTCGAGAATTTCGCCGCGCACGTCGACGGTGATTTTCTTGGAAAGATCGCCGTTCGCAATGGCAGTCGCGACGTCAGCGATATTGCGGACCTGGTCGGTGAGATTTGACGCCATATAATTGACGCTGTCGGTCAGATCCTTCCAAGTACCCGCAACGCCGAGCACGTTGGCCTGCCCGCCGAGCCGTCCCTCGGTGCCGACCTCGCGCGCGACGCGCGTCACTTCCGAAGCAAAGGCGTTAAGCTGGTCGACCATCGTGTTAATGGTCTCCTTGAGCTGCAAGATTTCGCCGCTTACGTTCACGGTGATTTTCTTGGAAAGATCGCCGCCGGCGATAGCGGTTGCGACATCCGCGATATTGCGGACCTGAGCTGTCAGATTCGAGGCCATGAAATTGACGCTGTCAGTCAAGTCTTTCCATGTGCCGGCGACGCCTGTCACGACGGCTTGACCGCCGAGCTTGCCTTCGGTGCCCACTTCGCGCGCGACGCGCGTCACTTCGGAGGCGAAGGCGTTAAGCTGATCGACCATCGTATTGATCGTGTCTTTCAGCTCGAGGATTTCGCCGCGCACATCGACTGTGATCTTGCGCGAAAGGTCGCCGCGCGCCACAGCCGTCGTCACCTGCGCGATGTTGCGGACCTGATCGGTGAGGTTACCGCACATCGCGTTCACAGAGTCGGTGAGGTCTTTCCATGTTCCGGCGACGCCTGGAACAATGGCTTGGCCGCCCAGCTTGCCTTCGGTACCCACTTCGCGCGCGACGCGCGTCACTTCGGAGGCGAAGGATCTCAACTGGTCCACCATCGTATTAATGGCTTCTTTGAGCTGAAGAATTTCTCCGCGTACGTCGACCGTGATTTTCTTGGAAAGGTCGCCGCTCGCGACCGCGATCGTTACGTCGGCGATATTGCGGACCTGGCCGGTCAGGTTGTTGGCCATGGAGTTGACGCTTTCGGTCAATTCCTTCCAGACGCCGCTTACTTCTCGGACCTGCGCTTGTCCGCCCAGCTTGCCCTCTGTCCCCACTTCGCGCGCGACGCGGGTCACTTCGGAGGTGAAGACGCTGAGCTGCTTGATCATTGTATTGACGATCTCGGCGGCGCGCAGGAACTCGCCCTTGAGCGGCCTGCCATCAACGTCGAGCCGTACCGTCTGCAGAAGGTCTCCCTGCGCGACCGCGGCGATGGCGCGTGTCACCTCGGTCGTGGGCCAAAGCAAGTCGTCAATGAGCGTATTGACGGAGGCCTCCATCTCGCCCCAGGCGCCATTCGACAGTCCGAAGCGCACGCGCTGACGGGTCTTTCCTTCTCGACCGACCACCTGACCAACGCGCTCAAGCTGTTTCGCCATGCGTTGGTTGGCGGCCACGATCTCGTTGAAGGTATCGGCGACCTTGCCCATGATGCCGACCTGATCGCCCGCCATGCGCACAGAAAAATCGCCCACCCGCATCGCTTGGAGGGCGTGCAGCAATTCGCGCAATTCCGGCGAGGAGCCGCCATTCAATTCTTGTTCGGCGCCCGCCGTGGCCTGGCTGGCCGCTTCACTCTTGGTGCGACTTTCAGCTACGGCTTGACGGGTCGACGGCATCGAATGCTCCGTGTCGCATATTTGGAAGGGAGGATAGGCCGATAGCCCATGCCGGTTTCCGCGGTCGTTGAAGACCAAGCAATTCCGTTGCGGGTGGGTCGGCCGAGAGTGAGGGCACGCCAAAAAGCCACTGAGCTAATGAATAGACGCGGGCGTTATCGCCGCGACGCCCGGCAACTCCGGAAAGAACATCTCGAACCACCAGCGCGCCCCCGAAACCCATGCCCGGTGAACCGAAACGCTAAGGGTGGTCCGAATGTTCCTCGCGGATCGCACAATTATGCGGTGTGGTTAAGCCTTGTCATTCTGCGTCAATCGCCTGTCGCCGCGGCAGAATATATTATAAATCAATATATTAAGGGAAAATGGTCGGAGTGAGAGGATTCGAACCTCCGACCCCCTCGTCCCGAACGAGGTGCGCTACCAGGCTGCGCTACACTCCGACAGCGCCGGTTTCTTGCACGACGCAGCGGCGTTATAGACGCGCGCCAAATCCGGCGCAACTGCTTAGCTCCTGTTCAAACAGGCTCGACCCAGACCGCCGTGCCATAGGCCAGGACTTCTGTGATTCCATCCATGATCTCGTTTGCGTCGTAGCGCATGGCGATGACTGCGTTGGCGCCGCCCTGGGCGGCATGTTCGCACATATGATCGAACGCTTCCTGCCGGGCGGTTTCTGCGAGGCCGACATAGACCGAGAGTTTACCGCCGAACACCGATTGCAGCCCCCCGACAAAATTGCCAACAACGCTGCGGGAGCGTACGGTTATGCCTCGCACGAGGCCGAGATGACGAACGATTTTGTAGCCGGCGACATCATTGGTGGTTGAGACGATCATCGCGGACCTTTCTCCGCCGCCCGGTTGGGCGCGGCCATGCAGGAGCGGGGCGAGGGAATCGCGCCACCGCTATCCCGCCAAGGACCATATACGCCCGTATTTTAGTCTCAACTATTGCTTTGGAGCTGGCTGGGCCTTCTACAAATCGTCAGATTCGTCCCTACATTCGATCCCAGCCGCCTCCCAAGAGGCTCGCCTTATCGCGAGAGGGGTATCCACGACCTATCGAAGTTTTCCGACCCTAAGCGAGTTCGGATTGATCTAGGGATGCCGTTTCAAGGGCTCGCTATTGGCGTTCGTGGCCTCGCGAAGTAAACAGTACCGCCGATGGCGCACTTCCAACTTTGACGTGCTACGGGTATGGGAGCAGCTAAGAGCGGATGTGACAAACGCGAGTTGGAGCGCTTTTTTTGACCGCCACTGATGAAACGCCGGAACCGACGACGCCGACCGGTATCGCCTTCGGTATCGAACGTCTTGGTTTAATCGCGATACGGTTCCCTTTTCTCGTTATTGTTATAACGGCGGTCTTGACGATTGGCGCTTTCTTCGGCGTTGAGCGGATTAAAGTCGACGATTCGCTCAGCCAGTTGTTCAAATCGGACACGCCACAATTTAAGACTTACGAGGATGTCACGCGTCGCTTTCCTTCGAGCGAATATGATGTGCTTATTGTCGTCGAAGGCAAGTCGTTGTTGGCGCGCGAAACGCTTGAGAAATTACGTGACCTCGTAACGGATCTACAGTTGATCGACGGCACTCGCGGCGTCATATCTTTGTTTTCAGCGCGACAACCCGATCCACACGGAGGCCTACCGCCGCCGTTGTTCCCACAGACACTGCCTGAAGGCGCTGAATATGATCAACTGGTCGATAGAGTACGATCCAACGAGATTATTCATAACAAACTCCTATCAGATGACGGCGCCCTAACGTTAATCGTTCTGGCTCTTGATCCTTCCTTTATCGAAGGTGGAAAACTAAAGGCGATCGTCGGCGACATCCGCAAGACCATGGCCGATGATCTTGCGGGCGCTGGCGTTACCGCGGGACTTTCCGGCGTTCCCGTAATGCAGCTCGAGATTCGCAACGCGATCGAGCGAGACCGTCTTATTTACAATTCCATCGGCTTTGCGGCGGGCTGTGCCATCGCGATTTTGTTTTTTCGCCGTGTCTCATTCATGATCGTCGCGGCGGGGCCACCGCTGATCGCTATCCTTTTGTCGCTTGGCGCGCTCGGGTGGCTCGATTTTAGGCTCAACATGTTCTTGAACATGATGACGCCGTTGATCATGGTGATCAGCTTTTCAGACAGCATGCAGCTTACATTTGCCGCCCGCGATCGGCTGATCGCGGGCGAAGATAAACGGCTTGCTTTTCGTCATGCGTTATTCGTCGTAGGCCCCGCTTGCGTACTGACCCATGCCACAGCCGGGCTCTCGTTTATCGCGCTCCAGTTTTCAAGCTCCGAACTGATTAGAGCCTTCGGCGAAGCGGGACTCCTCGCCACGATCGTTGCGCTGATCGCCGTCTTAACCCTTGTGCCTGCTCTGGGCATTCTACTCGTACGCAGGGAAGGGGCTTTCGCGGCGAGGATCAAAAGCGCCGACACTGGCGTAGACGCATTGCGTCGCTTTTGTGGTTGGATCGCAGGGCGGATGGTGAGGCATTCGGGTCTCTATAGCTTGATTGGTTTTGTGGTTGTTTGCGTCCTTGCTCTCGCCTATGCTCAACTACCGCCGCGCTATCAATTGGCCGATCAGCTTCCCGACAAGGCCCGTTCGGTCGAAGCGAGCAGTCGCCTTGATGACAAGCTTGCAGGCGCCAATCCAATCGATGTGCTGGTCGAATTTCCCAAGGGGAGTTCCCTTTACGACGCTCAAACGCTCGATGTCATCGCTGCAGTACAATCGATTTTTGAAAAGCAGCCTGGGGTCGCCAATGTCTGGTCGCTCGAAACTTTGCGCCGGTGGCTGGCCGAGAAAATCGGCGCGTCCGACACGGGCACGCTCAGAGAATATGTAAACGCTCTTCCATCGTATCTGGTACGACGATTCATTTCCGCAAGCCAGGATGCCGTCGTGATCTCGGGCCGTATTCCCGACCGCGACGCTAGCCAGTTGTTGCCCGTCGTGAACGCCCTTGATAAGAAACTCGATGCGGTGCGCGAGGCGCATCCCGGCTACAAGATCGCGGTAACAGGCCTTGCAGCGATCGCTGCTCGCAATAGCGCGGACATGATTGAAAAATTGAGTAAGGCGCTCACCGTCGAGTTCCTTTTCGTCGCAGCCTTCATCGGATTGGCGTTTCGATCCTTCGCGGTGACACTGGCGACTATCCTCCCGGGGATATTTCCTGTGGTAGCGGCCGGAGCGCTTCTTTGGGTGGTGGGCGAGGCGCTTCAATTCGCGACAGTCGTCGCGCTTACGGTTTCTTTCGGTCTAGGCTTGAGTGCGACAATTCACTTCTTGAATCGAATGAAACGCATGGAGCGCCCGGGTGAGGACCCCTCGATTACGGTCCAACGCGCGACGCTTGTCGTAGGGCCGCCCTTGATCCTGACGTCAATCGTCCTGGCGCTCGGTCTGGCTGTGACTGCTTTTTCAACTCTGCAATCGCTGCGGCTCTTCGGCGTCCTCAGCGCTTTCGCGATGCTTTGCGCGCTGATCGCCGATCTTCTCATCTTGCGGCCGACCATCACATATTTCAGTCAGCTTGCTCTTAAGTTCAAAGCAAGATGATGATTTGCAGTTGAGCCCGCGGGAACGATGGCTCTTCTATTGTCGACGCATATCAATAGTGACCGACTTGATATCGGCGCCATTCGGGATGATCTGAACTCTCTGACGATTAGCGTTTGTCGTCACAGTCATGCTGGCGGTGAAACTCGGTCCGGCGACCCGCGCGACGATTGAATCGCCCTCGGAGCGCGCTTGTACGCTGCCGCTCGCGTTGCGATTGGTTTCTGTCCAGGTGCCGGATATGCCGTCACCATCCCGCACTAGCCCGCTGTTGACATCGAAATGATAACTATCGCTGGCGCAACGCAATTGCTGATCGAGGTTTTGTCCACTGGGCGACACAAAATACTTCGCTCGGCAGCGAAGGCGTTCTGAGTGCCCGTCGCCCGCCGTAAGCATGCCGTCTCCCGCCCAAGACCCTTCCAGGGTTGAGAACGGCCCTTGAGATTGCGCGAGAGCCGTCGACAGAGGCAGGGCGCTTGTGACGACTTGCGCTACAATTGCCAGCGCCGTTGCGCCACGAGCGAAAGAAAAAAGAGTCGACATGACGATCTGCAACTCCAGCGGCTTGAGGAAATTGGGCCGTCGATGGAACGACCCTGACAAAGTTGCCTGAACTTAGAAGCGATATATGACTTCGTCGTTGCGCTTCAACGCTGCGCTCTCAGCATGCGTTCCTCGTTTGCAAGACAAAGCCGGATTGCCGCTGCGGCAACCCGGCCAAAACGCCGGAAATCGATATTAAACCCGCGTTAGATTTCGATTATCCTGACTATACGTCGGCAAGCGCTTGGATCACGCCATATCATGCGCATAGCCGCGTATCCCGGCTCCCAGCGCAGGGCTATGTTGTTGACGAGGCGCGTTCTTTTC
>JASLHV010000541.1 GCA_030153205.1 Roseiarcus sp.
AAAATATTTGTCCGACGTGAAGGGCTGGCCGATCAGAGACGAACCGACGACTACGTCCTTCGCCTTGACGAGACTGCCATTCGCTTGACTTGGCAGCACAACTTGCGCAACTCCGGTGATCGCCAGCGGATAGATAACGCCGGTCAGAACCGTGAAGAGCGCGAGCAGAACGATCGCGGGACGGATTTGGCTCAACATGCGATTATCCTCAAGCCAGATGAAGGGTCGAGACCAGAAGGTCGATCAACCAAATGCCGACGAAGGGCGCCACGATACCGCCAAGACCATAGACGACGAGGTTGCGGCGAAGCAGGGCCGCCGCGCCAATCGGCCGATAGGCGACGCCCTTTAGCGCCAGCGGGATCAGGGCGATGATGATCAAAGCATTGAAGATGACGGCGGACAGTATCGCCGATTGCGGGGACGATAGACGCATGATGTTCAGAGCGCCGAGCGCCGGATAGGTCGCGACGAACAGCGCCGGGATGATCGCGAAATATTTCGCGACGTCATTGGCGATCGAGAAAGTCGTCAGCGATCCGCGCGTCATCAGGAGTTGCTTGCCGATGCCGACGATCTCGATGAGCTTGGTAGGATCGGAATCGAGGTCGACCATATTGCCGGCTTCGCGCGCGGCTTGCGTGCCGGTCTGCATGGCGACGCCGACATCAGCTTGAGCGAGGGCAGGGGCATCGTTAGTGCCGTCGCCGCACATGGCGATGAGACGGCCGCCCTGCTGCTCCTTGCGGATGAAGGCGAGTTTGTCCTCGGGCGTGGCTTGGGCGAGGAAATCGTCAACGCCAGCTTCCGAAGCGATCGCGGCAGCGGTGAGCGGATTGTCACCGGTCACCATCACCGTCTTGATGCCCATGGCGCGCAGTTCGGCGAAGCGCTGACGGATGTCAGGCTTGACGATGTCCTTCAAATGAACGACGCCGAGCAACTGACGGTTCTGGGATACGGCCAGAGGCGTGCCGCCGGCCCGCGAGATACGATCGACGGCCTGGCGAAACTCCGCCGGCGCGGCCTCTCGCGTCAGGCCGGACGCGGCGAGGATGGCGTCGACCGCGCCTTTGCGCAGCGAACGGCCGGGGAAGTCGACGCCCGAAACGCGGGTCTGCGCAGTGAAGGGGACGACTTTGGCCTCGGCCGGCAATTCAGGGGGCGTCAGCGAATAGCGATTCCGGGCGAGCGCGATGATCGATCGGCCTTCAGGCGTCTCGTCGGCGAGGCTCGCCAACATGACAGCCTCAGCGAGGGTACGGTCAGAGACGCCTGCGACGGTGACGAACTCGTCGGCCATGCGATTGCCGAAAGTGATCGTGCCGGTTTTGTCGAGAAGGAGCGTATCGACATCGCCCGCCGCTTCGACGGCGCGGCCTGAGGTCGCGATGACGTTAAAACGGATCAAGCGGTCCATGCCGGCAATGCCGATGGCCGAGAGAAGACCGCCGATCGTCGTCGGGATAAGGCATACGAGTAAGGCGATCAGCACGGTCGCCGAAAGCGTCGTTCCGGAATAAACGCCGATCGGCCAGAGCGTGACACAGACGATCAGGAAGATGATCGTCAGGCCGGACAGAAGGATCGAGAGCGCGAGTTCGTTCGGCGTCTTTTGCCGCTCGGCGCCCTCGACGAGCGCGATCATGCGATCGATGAACGTCGAGCCGGGCGCCGCCGTAATACGCACTTTGATATGATCCGAGAGTACGCTGGTGCCGCCGGTGACCGCGGAGCGATCGCCTCCGGCTTCGCGAATGACGGGCGCAGACTCGCCGGTGATCGCCGATTCATTGACCGAGGCGACCCCATCGATCACTTCCCCGTCGCCGGGAATGACGTCGCCGGCCTCGACCAGCACGACGTCGCCGACGCGCAGATCGAGGGCGTTCACGCCTTCAAGAATGTCGCCGAGGTTCTTCGGATCGGCGTAGCGTTTGGCGCGCGTATCGCTGCGCGTCTTGCGCAACGCGTCAGCTTGCGCCTTGCCGCGTCCTTCGGCGACCGCCTCGGCGAAATTGGCGAAGAGCACGGTAAACCACAGCCAGGCGGCGATCTGCCCGGAGAATAGAGCGACGCCATCGCCGGCGAAGAGGTCGCGGATGAAGAATCCCGTGACCACCACCGATACGACTTCGGTGACGAAAATGACCGGGTTGCGCGCGAGCACGCGGGGGTCGAGCTTGCGGAACGCATCTAGCGCCGCCGGCCCGATAATCGCCGGGTTGAACAGTCCCTGCGAGGTTGCTTGCGAAGCCATCAGAAAAACTCCGATCAGAAGGTCTTACCGCTGAGCATCAGATAGTGCTCGACCACGGGGCCCAGCGCGAGGGCGGGGAAATACTGAAGAAGGTACAAGATGATGATCACGCCGATGAGCAGGCCGACGAAGAGGGGACCTGTCGTTGGGAACGTGCCCGCCGAAGCCGGCGCCTTCTTCTTCGCGGCGAGCGAGCCAGCCAAAGCAAGGACCGGGACGACGTAAGCGAAGCGCCCAAGCAACATGGCGAGGCCCAGCGTCGTGTTGAACCAGGGCGTGTTGCCGTTGAGCCCCGCAAAGGCTGAGCCGTTATTGGCGTTGGTCGAGGCGAAAGCGTAGATGATCTCGGAGAGACCATGCGGGCCTGTATTTCCGAGACTATCGAGCGCCGTCTGTAAGAGGACCGACGCACCCGAGAACCCAAGGACGATCAGCGGATAGATCAGCACCGCGAACATCGCGAGTTTGATCTCTCGCGCCTCGATTTTCTTGCCGAGATATTCCGGCGTGCGCCCGACCATTAGGCCGGCGACGAAGACAGCGATGATCGCAACGACGAGAAAGCCGTAGAGGCCGGCGCCGACGCCGCCCGGCCAGATGCAGCCGGCGAGCAGATTGAACAAAGGCGCAAGGCCGCCGAGCGGGGTAAGCGAATCATGCATGGCGATGACGGCGCCGGTGCTCGTGCCGGTTGTCGCATTCGCCCAGAGTGCGGTCAGCGCCTGCCCGAAACGAACCTCCTTGCCTTCCATATTGCCTTGCGATGGATCGATGCCGAGGGCGGTCAGAAGCGGATTGCCCGCCGCTTCGGCCCAATAGGTGAGAAGAACGCCCGCAACGAGCAGGATCGCCATCGTGATGAGAACGGCGCGCCCCTGGCGGAAGTCGCCGACGGCGCGTCCGAAGGCGAGGACCGAGGCGACCGGCACAACGAGAAGCGCCCAGTTTTCAACAATATCGGTCCAGGCGTTCGGATTCTCGAAAGGATGGGCGGAATTGGCGTTGACGAAGCCGCCCCCGTTGGTGCCGAGCTCCTTGATGATCTCTTGGCTCGCCATCGGGCCCATCGAGATCGTCTGCTTGACGCCTTCGAGCGTCGTGGCGTCGACAGAGCCCAAAAGGGTCTGCGGCACGCCTCCGATGATCAGGAGAAAAGCGCCGACGATCGAGATTGGCAGCAGGATATAGAGAGAGACCCTCGTCAGATCGACCCAGAAATTGCCGACGGTCGTCGAGGCTGAGCGCGTGAAGGCGCGCACCAGCGCGAAGGCCATGCCGAGACCCGCGGCCGCCGAGACGAAATTATGCGTCGTCAGGCCGAGCATCTGGGTGAGATGACTCATTGTCGTCTCGCCAGAGTAATTCTGCCAGTTGGTATTGGTGATGAAGCTGATCGCGGTGTTAAAGGCGAGATCAGGCGCAACCGGATCGAACCCTTGGGGATTGAGCGGCAGTACGTTCTGAAAACGCTGCAACGCATAGAGCGTGACGAAGCTGGCGACCGAAAACGCGATCATCGCCAGCGTATACACATAGGCGGTCTGCTCTCGCGTCTCGTCGACGCCAGCGAGCCGATAGAAGCCACGCTCGACCGGCTCCAGAATGGGGGAGAACAACGTGCGTTCGCCGGCCATGATTTTGACGATGTATTTGCTGAGCGGTATCGAAGCCGCCAACACGAGCGCAAGAACGATCGCAATTTGCGACCAGCCGACGAGAGTCATGTCGCAAGCCTTCGCGGCTTAAGCCGCGCCTTCCTTTTAGAATTTTTCGGGGTAGACCAGCGTGTAGAGTAGGTACGCGCCAAGGATGACGCCGACCAACAAGCCGATAACGGGTTCCGCCATTGACGCCTCCTTTAAAGACGTCGGCAGGCGTCGGCATAGACGCCCATCAAAGCGATGAGCAGGACGCCGATGGCGACATAGATAAGATCGAGCATGACGCGACCTCCATTTCAGAGGCCGAAATGCGCCGAAAGCCCGTAAGCGATCCATTCGGAATTGCGGCGCCGGGCGTAAGGAAAAGATAAGGAGAAAGGTCAGGGACTGGCCCGTTAAGGCCGCTGTAAGCCGGCTCGAAGAGCGCTTAAGTTTTCGTGTTATAAGAAGCTTGGTTTATAGGGGTCCAACGAAGCTCTGACAGGGGTCGACGCGCGTTCACGGCGCTTTCGGAAGACTGGTTAAGGGGCGACGAGGGGCGGTCATTCTGGAAGCGAGAGCATAAACAAATGAGTCCTGGTCCCGCCATGAAGAGCGGCCGCGATGTCGTCGCCTATTTTGCCGGCTATCTCGCCAATCTGGTCAACGGCAACGACAGCCTGAGCGAGACGGAGGAGAATGTCGCGCTGAAGCCTTTTTCACTTTATGAAAAAGTGCATAGAGCGCTCATTGGCAATCGCAAATATTCCGAGATTCTGGTCGGGGTGTGGTCCTATCCGCCGCCGAATACGACCGAGGACGCCGCGGATTTTTATTTCGACCATGTGATCGACAGACCGATCGGCTCACGTGGCGAGGGCCCGTCTTCGGCCGACAATCTCGCCAATCTTGTCGCCAGCCACGCCGTCGGCTCTGTCCCGCCGCGGCCTCAACTGCCTTTATCGATATGGAAGGCCTTGGTCGGCGGTCCCACGACGCTGAGGCGTTTCGCGGAGAGGAAGGACCTCTTTGAACTCTCCAACCGCATCCTGAAATGTCTGGACGCGGCCAATAGGCCCTATGCCGAAGTGCTCCGGCTCGGCCTATGTCCAAAGGAGTGGCTGGTTGGCGACAATGCGGTCGGGGTAAATACGCTTAAAGGCGCCAATGCTTTCCTCAAGGCGCTCAAAGGCGAAATGAAGGGGGACTTTGGCCGACGGCCCAATCCGGCCGAACTGGGGGCAGCGTTTGCCGCTTCGCCTGTGCCGGGCTTCAAGGACATCAAGGCTTTCACGACGACTTTGCTCGGGTCCGCGATTCTGACCCGCCTTGCTGGCCAGGACGAGACCTTCCTCTCTTCCTTCGAAGCCGTCGAGGCGACGATCAGCGATCAGATCGAGACGGAAACCGACGAGCCGTTGCTGGACGCCGAGGAGGCCGCGCCCTTCCTCGAAATCGCGGTCTCGGCGGGGGCGATCGAGGTCGAGGAGAAGCGCCTCCTGGTTGCGATCATGGCCGGCCGCTCTTTGGCCGAAGTGATGGGCTCGAATCTCTATCTGCGGCGTCGACTAAAGCTTCATTTCGACAATGACCTTGAGGCCTACATTAGTGATCTATCAACCAGAACCGCCAAGTTCGTGAGCGCGGCCGGACGCGCCAGACCGTAACCAGACGTCGAGGCCGGCGCCGTTCGCGTCGGGATGAGATGTTTAAGGGGAATCCAATGACGGGCGAATTCACTGAAGCCCAAACGGCTCGATTTTTGAGGACCTTGCGGGTCACGACACAGACCGCGCTTGCTCAATACCAGATGTCGGGCGGCCGGACAGTCAGCCGTCCGACCGTCGCATTCATGGCTTTGGCGGCCAAGGGCCCTGGCGATTGGCGCTTTCCGGCTTCCGGATTGACCAGCGCCGACGGGCTCGTGCTGGTTAAGCTTGACCGCGAGACCGCCGGCGCCGCGATCCTGGAGTTCCAGGCGCAGGGCGTGGTCGGCCTGTCGCTGTACGCCAATCATGCGGCGCGGGCGACGCTCGCTGGCGGCCGCACGGCTCACGGGTCGTTCGACCGAGACGGGCGCATGCGGATCGTTCTTGACGATGCGACGATCGAAGAGATCGATCTCGCCAGCTTCGAACTTGAACTCCTGGACGATGCGCCATGAACGCGCGCGTATTCGTGCCTCTCGTAGGCGCGAATGGCCAAGCCGCGCAGGTCTTTGAAGCAATCGCCGGAGAAGCCCCGCCAGAGGCCCATCCGGCGAAACTGCTGCCGCAAATTTCTGAACTATTCGACTTTGGCCTTTATGGAATCGGCCAAACCGTTCGCGAGGCGGTAACCCGTTTCGTCGACACACGCCGCGAAAAACTGTGGCTCGGCCGCCGAAACGGGCGCGCCAATCCTTGGAATCTCCGTATCTCTGACCTGCAAGTCGGCCGCCTTTCTGACGAAAATGCGCGCTCGGCCGGGCTGGGCTTGACGCTCGCCGCCATCCTTCAGGCTTTTGGCCGCGATCCGGGCGTCGTCTTTGCGACCGGCGAAATTCGCCTGCCGACGGGTCCGGGAGAACCCCCGGTGGCGGTCGGACCTGTGGACGGGTTGCGCGGCAAACTTCTGCTTGTCGGCGATTACATCGTTCAGCATCGCAAGGCGCTCGAAGGCGGCCGGATGACCGTGGTCCTACCGGCGAGCACGACCGACGGACGCGTTTTGAAAGTCGTCGAGGCCAGCGTGCTTGATCGCGTGCAGCGCGAGGCGAGCGAGGCCGGTGCGAAACTCGATTTTTTGTTCATCGATAAATTGGAAGACGTCGAAGAGACGCTTGGACCTTTCGCGCTGCGCGAGATCGTGACGCCGGCGCGGGCCGCCTGGGCCGCGCTTGTCTGCGTCGTCCTCGGGCTTTTCACCTCGGGTTGGCTCGCCTTGCGCAATGCGCCGATCGATCTTGCTTGGCGTCCTGTCACGATCGCCGCTGGAGAGCCGACGCGTGGGCTCGGCGCTGTCGCCAATGACCCGACGCCGCAGCGAGCGCGGTACGATTCCGCGACAGACAAATTTCAACTGCTCGGCCCCTGCTACGACGCGCAACGCCAGCCGCTGGTCATCGGCGGCGAGTCGATGTTGCTTCGCGTCGGCGCGCGCGACGGCATTCCTTTCGCCAGCCGCTTGCGGCCGCCGCGCATTTTCGTGGCGTCCGTCTCCCGCGCTGCCGATCCGGTCATCCTCGACGCCAATCAGTTTCGTTCGCTTCTTCCTGCCAGCCGTTCCGACGACCTGATCGATTTGACGATGGCGATTCCGATCGAAGCGACTGAAGACGAAGTCCGCCTTTTTGTGGTGGCGACGCGCGATCCGTCCGTGGAGATCACCCCCTTGCAGGATGATCTGCGCAAGCGCCTGCAAGGCCTTACTGGCGCGGCCGTATTGACGACGACGACGAGTTTTCTTCAAGATCGGCTTGGCGCCGAAATTCAGTATCAGTTCAAAGTGACGAACGACCGCAGCCTGTGCCCGACATAAGCAAGCGAGCCAAGAACATGGTCGAAACAATGATAGACACAGTACGCTGCCCGCATCCCGCTTCGAAGCGGGCGCATGTTTTTAAGATTGCTTGGCGGCTCGGCGCGGCGGCTCTGGCTGCCGCCTTCGGAGCGTCCGCCCATACGGCCACGGCGGCGCCGGTCAATTTGTCCAAGGAAGCGGACGTCGCCGAGTTTGCTACTTTGATCAAGGCTTATTCGAACGCCAGCCGCATCAATTGGGTCGTAGCG
>JASLHV010000551.1 GCA_030153205.1 Roseiarcus sp.
ATCGTCACGGGATTCCTCGGCGCCGGCAAAACCACCTTGCTCAATCGCCTGTTGCGCGATCCGGCGCTGGCGGAGGCTTTGGTCGTCGTCAACGAATGGGGCGAGATCGGCCTCGACCATGAGCTGATCGAAAGATTCGAGGGCGACGTCGTCTTGCTCGCCTCGGGTTGCGTTTGTTGTTCTCTGCGCGGCGATCTCATCGACGCGCTGGATGACCTTCTGGCGCGTCGCGATGCCGGCCGCCTGCGCGCCTTCACGCGTATTATCATCGAAACCACCGGCTTGGCGGACCCGGCGCCGATGCTTCATGCTTTGGCCGCCGATCCCGCCCTTGCCGAGCGCCTTTCGCTGGCCGGCGTCATCACGCTTGTCGACGCAATCAATGGCGAGGCGACATTGGCGAACCATCCCGAAGCGCGCCGGCAGGTCGCTCTCGCCGATCGTTTGATCATTTCGAAGAGCGATCTCGTTGAAAACGCCGACCATCTGAGCGCGCTGCGCGCCGCTTTGCGACGGCTCAATCCGGAAGCCCCGTTCGAGGCGGCCGCGGGCGAATTCTCGGTTGAGGACTTTCTTGCCGACGCGGGCGATCAAAACGGCCGCGTGACCAACATGGACGGCTGGGCCACAAGCGGCCGCTTCGCCGCCGAAGCGGCCGATCACGAATCGATTCGCACGCATAGCCTGCGCTGGGAAAAGCCGGTCGAATGGCGCGCCGCCGCGCAATTCATCGATCTCCTCAGCGCGCGTTTCGGCGTGCGCCTGCTTCGCATCAAGGGGCTGATCGCGCTTGCCGACGATCCCTCCAAGCCGCTGCTGATCCAGGGCGCGCAGCACGTTTTTCATCCGCCTCGTCGACTGCCGGGCTGGCCCAGCGCCGATCGTCAAACGCGAATTGTCTTTATCGGCGAGGATATTGCGCCGGCCGAGATCGAAAAATTCTGGGCGGCGATTGTGGGTCAGCCTTCCGTCGATCAACCGGACCACGCAGCGCTTTTCGACAATCCTTTATTGCCGCCGCGCGGAGGGCTGCTGGTTTAACCGGCTGCGGAACGCGTCCGACGAATGACGAAACGCAGCCTGGCGTCTTGCTCTTCAGCGAAGAGAAGCTCTTCGCCAAGCTCGCGGACGAGGTGCGGAATGTCGATCGCGGCCATAGGATCATCGGCGAGAACCGTCAGCGTCTCGCCATTGTTGAGCCCTAACAGCGCTCGGCGGGTCCTCAGCGCCGGCAGGGGGCATTTGAGCCCGAGCGTATCGAGCGTCGCGGTCGATGCGGCCTCGCGGTTCTGAGGATCGGCGTCGGTCATGGCGGCGCAGCCTTCATCAATCGGCGCCCAAGTCAAGAAAGCCTTGAGAAAAGAACGATAAAGCTTCCTGGAGCGCTCCGTTCGACGTCCTTTACAGGTCTCGCGCGTGCGGCTGGAGGACGATTTTCAAATGACGACAGCGCATTCCGTCGAATGCGTCGATCTTGAAGGGGCCATGGCGCGGGCCGCGCCATGGCGCGATCTTTGCGTGCGCGCGATTGAAGCCAATGTCTTCGCCGAACCTGCCTTTCTCCTGAACGCCGCCCGCCATCTTGGCGCGCCCGCGCTACAGTTTCTTTTTGTCTGGGAAGACAACGAGGCGCGCCGCCTCATCGGCATGACGGCGATCCTGCCGCCGCGCTTTGGCCTCGGCGTCGCGAGCGTTTGGCAAAGCGAACAGGCCGGCCTCGCCGCCATCGCGCTCGATCGCGATAACGCCGCCCGGGCGTTTGAATCGATATGCGAATGGCTGCGACGCGAAAGGCCGTTGCTCTTCGGAATCTTCATCCCGTCGCAACAAAGAGGCGGCGAGATGGACCGTCTCACCGCCGCTTTCGCCGCTCGTCAAGGCTTCGCAGGCCACAGTATCGACCCATGGCAGCGCGCCATGCTTCTTGCGGCCTCTGGCGAAAGCGCTCGTTTCGAACAGGCTTTGCCGGGCAAGCGTTTAAAGGAATGGCGCCGTTTACGCCGGCGTCTTGGCGAGCGTGGGCCGCTGATTTTCCGCTCGCGTGAAGACGCGACAGCGATCGAGGCTTTTCTCTCTCTCGAACAGAAGAATTGGAAAGGCCGCGCCGGCGCGCCGCTCGGTCGCGACGCAGCCCGCGGCGCTTTCGCTCGCGCTATGCTGGCCGGTCTGGCCGGCGAGAACAAGCTGCGGATCGATTCGCTGGAGCTCTCTGGCGCGCCGATCGCCATGGGCGTGATCCTGTCTTCGCAAGATCGCGCCTTCTATTGGAAAACAGGGTACGACGAAGCTTTCGCCGAGTTCTCGCCGGGCGTGCTTTTGACGCTCGACCTGTCGCGCAAGCAACAGGATGATCCCAAGATAGCGACCACCGATTCCTGCGCCATCGAAGGCCATCCGATGATTGATCGCCTGTGGCCCGATCGCTTGGCGCTTGTCGATTTGCTAGTCGCGATCCGCCCTGGCGGCGGGATTTGGCTCAACGCCTGGCTGAGCAATCGTCGCCTGGTGCGGCGCGCCAAGGAAAGCCTCAAGCCGCTTCTCTATCGATTGCTTGGGCGAAAGCGATCCTGAGGCGTTTACTCTTCGAGCGGGCGCGCCTCCTCCGGCAGCATGATCGGGATACCGTCACGGATGGGATAGGCGAGATGGGCGCTGCGCGAGATCAATTCTTGCCGCGCTGAATCATATTCGAGCACGCCGCGGGTTACCGGGCAGACCAGGATCTCAAGAAGCCGCGGGTCGATGCGCGTGGGCTCGCGCGGAGCGCCGGCGGGAACCGGCAAAACGTCGCTTTCGTCCATCGAGCGATCCCTTCACGATTGGGTGGCTGGCGTCGCGCAAGAGAATATCATATCGCCCTCGGCAAATGCCCGTTGCGCGAATTGAAATCCATGGCCACGCGATCGTTACCGACGACGATCGCATTTCCGGCCCTGACGGCGCGACGCCGGAAGCCCTGCGCATTGAAGCCGATTGGCGTCGTTTCCAAGACGAACTCGACAAGGCCGATCTCACCGTGCTCGGCCGCCTCGGTCACGAGGCCAATCCTAACCCGAAACGCCGCCGCCGTTTGGTCGTTTCTTCGAGCGCGCGTGGCCTCGAAATAAGAGAGGCGGCCTTTTGGTGGAACCCGGCCGAAGCGGAATGGCCGCAAGTCGCGGCGACGTTGCTTCCAAACGGCGGTCGCGTCGCCGTTCCCGGCGGACAGGGCGTCTTCGATTTATTTTTGACACTCGGCTACGACGCGTTCCATCTGACGCGCGGCCGCGGCGTGACGGCGCCGGGCGGGCGGGCTTTGTTCGCCGCCTGCGATAAAGGGCGCACGGCGGAATCAGTCTTGCTGGATGCGGGGCTCAAAGCGGATGAGACGCAAGTCTTGGACGCTGCCGCGAATGTCGTCCTGACTCTTTGGCGGAAAGGCTAACGGTCTCGCCGCTCTTCTATTTTCCGCTTTCCTTGCTGCAGACGATCGCGCTCGCCTGACACGCAACGCCGGGCGTCGAACAATGGGCGACGCCGTCGCCGCCGCGCGCGCAGACAGCGCAGCCGTCGCTCCATTCGACGCAACCCGGTGCCGAAACGCCATAGCCTTGCAGCGATTTTTCTTCAGGCGAGGCTGGCGGCGGAGAGGGTGTCGGAGCTGTCTCTTCTGCCTGCGATGTTACGGCGGCGAAGGAAAGCAACAAGAGGGCTGCGAGAATGCGTGTCGATTTCATGCGTCCACCACCATGGCGCGTCTGGAGGCCGCATGCAATTCCCACGCTCAGAAGCGCAACGCCTTCGCCTGCTTGACGCCGGGGATCGTACCGACATTTGCCAAAAGTCCCTCCGGCGGCGCGCCGTCGATCTCGACGAGCGCGATGGCCGAGCCGCCCTCGCGGTCGCGCCCAAGCGCAAAAGTCGCGATATTGACGCCGGCTTCGCCGAGCAAACTGGCGAAGCGGCCGATGAAGCCGGGCTTGTCCTCGTTGGTGACATAGATCATCCAGGGCGTGAATTCCGCGTCGACCTTGATCCCCTTGATCGAGAGAACGCGGGGCTTGCCATCGTGAAACACGGTGCCGCCGACCGCGCGCTCTATATCCGGCGTCGTCACCGTCAAGGTGATGAAGCTCTCATAATCGCCTTGGGCCGCGCGCGTGACTTCGTCGATTACAATGCCGCGCTGCGCCGCCACCGACGGCGCGGAGACGACGTTGATGTCGGCGAGCGAGGGCCGTAGCAGGCCCGCCATAACCGCTGAGGTCAGCGCCTTGATCTTTAGCGAAGCGACCGCGCCTTCATAGACGATCGTCACCTTGGAAATTGGCGCTTCGGTGAGTTGTCCCGCGAAGGAGCCGAGCCGCTCGGCGAGCGCGATGAAGGGTTTCAGCTTCGGCGCTTCCTCCGCGGTGATCGAGGGGAAATTGACGGCGTTGGAGATCGCGCCGCGTGTCAGATAGTCCGACATTTGTTCGGCGACCTGCAGCGCCACATTCTCCTGCGCTTCGTTGGTCGAGGCGCCGAGGTGCGGCGTCGCCACGACATTGGGATGACCGAAGAGCGGATTGTTCGTTGCCGGCTCTTCGACGAAAACATCGAAAGCGGCGCCGGCGACCTGGCCAGAATCGAGCGCCGCGCGAAGCGCGACCTCATCGACAAGACCGCCGCGCGCGCAATTGATGATCCGCACGCCCTTCTTGGTCTTGGCGAGATTTTCAGCCGAGAGGATGTTCTTGGTCTGAGCAGTCATCGGCGTATGCAGCGTAATGAAATCCGCGCGCTTCAGGAGATCGTCGAGTTCGACCTTCTCGACGCCAAGTTCGGCGGCGCGTTCTTCGCTCAAGAAGGGGTCGAAAGCGATGACTCGCATCTTTAGGCCGACGCCGCGGGTCGCGACGATCGACCCGATATTGCCGCAGCCGATGATGCCGAGAACCTTGCCGGTGATCTCGACGCCCATGAAGCGATTCTTCTCCCATTTGCCCGCTTGGGTCGAAATATCGGCGGCAGGGATTTGACGGGCCAACGCAAACATCAGGGCGACCGCATGCTCCGCCGTGGTGATTGAATTGCCGAAAGGCGTGTTCATGACGATCACGCCGCGCGCCGTCGCCGCGGGAATGTCGACATTGTCGACCCCGATGCCGGCGCGGCCGACAACTTTGAGGTTCGCCGCCTTTTCAAGCAGCTTGGCGGTGACTTTTGTCGCCGAGCGGATGGCGAGTCCGTCATAGTCGCCGATGATTTTGGCGAGTTCTTCTTTGTCCATGCCGGGTTTCACATCGACGTCAACGCCGCGCTCCTTGAAAATGGCGACAGCGGCGGGAGAAAGTTTATCGGAAATGAGTACGCGAGGCATGGGGACATCCTTTAAAAGGCCGTTGCGCCCCTCCCCCTTGCGGGGAAGGCTTCATCGCGAAGTGATGACGGATCAGCGGAGTCGAGCG
>JASLHV010000552.1 GCA_030153205.1 Roseiarcus sp.
CAAATAGCCTTTTGGCGATGCCAAGTTCGCCTGACTTGGCGATTTGGTGCGCGATCTGATCGCCGAGCATCGATCGCCAGACATCGCCGGCGGTTCCCTGGCCGTAGACCCCGGGGGCGTCCTTGGGCAACATCTCGCCGACGAGGTTGTTGAGCAACGTCGCCTCGAGTTCGACTTTCGCGTGGGCGGTCTTTTTATCCGACGCCGTCGCCTTATCGAGCAGACGCTGACGCGCATCCGCCATGCCGACCACAGGCGGCAGCGGCTTTGTCTGCACGGCGTCGAGCGCCTTGGTGAAGTCGTCCGAAGCTCCGGCGCCAAGCGCGGTCAGACGCTGCGTCGCGGCCTCTGAACGAAGCGGGTCAGCGGCGTTGAGCACATCGAGAACGATGTCTGAAGGAGGATTGATAGCCACGCGCGCATCTCGAGAGAAAAACGTTTCTTCGAGTGTCCGGCATCATCCTTACGCCGAGCTTGAGGGTTTTCCGCGCAAGGAACGTTCGATGAGGTCGCCAAGGTCTTTGCGTTCCTTTTGCGCGCGATATTCGACGTCGGCCGAGCCGGCCATGCGCTCGGCGAGCTTCGCCCGCATTCCCTGGTCGGCGACCTTGCGCGATTGCGCTTCATAGTCGGCTTTCGCGACGGCGATTTGCCGGCCGATCGAGCGCAGGCGTTTGGCGGCGGCCGCTGCTGGCGCGCCATGCGCGATCGCGTCGCGGTCGATCGCCTCGATCATCTCCCGCTCGGCTTCTTCGAGCGCGCCGCGCTGCTGTTCGAGAGCGGCCAGTCGCCACTTGGTCAGATCATGCAGCTTGGACTGGAGTTCCGAAATCTTCTCGAGCGAATTGAGACGTTTCCTCATAAGACTCACCTAACCTACCCTGACAGCAGCCAACTTGAAAATCCCGCCGCGAACTCGCCGAGCATGGATCTGATCGTAAAAAACAACAGCGTCAGGCCGCCCGCGATCACGAAGGGCGCCGATATGTAGAAGACGGCGATTTGCGGCGTAAGACGATTGATGATGCTGATCGCGAGATTGACGATGATAGCATAGAGAATGAACGGCGAGCAGATCCGCAACGCGATACGGAAAGTCTCGACGAGAACTACGGAGATATGTCGGAGCGAGAAGCCGGCGTCGAAAGTATTTGAAGCTGGAATCGCCGTATAGGAGGCGACGAGCCCGCGCAGGACTTCCCAATGCAGGTCGAGCACGAAGATGAGCACGACGGCCGACGTCGTGATCAGCGTCGCCAGGGGCGGCAGCGATTCGTCTGGTTCGACCTCGATGCCGAAAGGATTGGCGAGGCCTAGCCCTGTCGCGCCGACCACGGCCATTGTCTCCAAGGCGATGAGAAAGAATCGCGCCATCAGGCCAATCGATATGCCGACGAGAAGCTCGGTTCCAATTGTACGAAGCGCCGGAATCGGATCGTCGTTGAGGATTTCCTGGGGCAGGCGGCCGAGAAGGAGAGGCGCCAACGCGAGCGTCGCCGCCAGGGCGATGAAAAGACGCACTTGCACAGGGATTTGCGTGTTCGAAAATCCCGGCGCCAGCATGAGGCAGCCGCCGATGCGGCAAAACAGAACGAAGACGCCCAGGGCCAGATGCGGCCCGAGGACGCCGCCCGGTCCGGTCAAGAGATCCGCCGCCTGGTTCATTATGAGATCGTGCCCAAGGACTGGACTTCGAAGCCACGGGCGATTTCGAGCTGCGACAGAACGGGCTGCGTCGGAAACATCCGCTCGATGATCATCCGCACATAGGCGCGCGTCTCAGCCGTAGCGACCAGGGCGAAATGGTGCCCCTGATCCATGCGGCTGCGAATCGCGGCAGAGGCCTCCGTACCGAACTGCTCCATGAGCCTGGGATCAATGTCGAACTCCACGACCTCGCCTTTGGCGTCGCGCTTGAGGCTTTGATGAAAGACGAGATCCCAGCGGTTGCCGAGACGCAGCACTTTCAGCGCGCCATGATCGAGAAGGTCGCCGCATATCTGTTGGGACATGCGCATGCGAACGTGCTCGGCGATCTGTTCGGGCCTGCGGGCGTGGGGCGCGATTTCCGCGATCGCCTCCAGGATGAGATGGAGATTGCGGATCGAGACGCGCTCGGCCAGCAGCAGCTTGAGAACCGCCTGCAGGCCGGAATATGAAATCTGAGACGGAATGATCTCGTCGATAAGGCGCTTATATTCCGGATCCAGCCGGTCGAGCAGGGTGCGCATGTCCTTGTAGGACAAAAGCTGCGCCAGATTGTTGCGGATGACTTCGCTGAGATGAGTGAGAAGAACCGAAATCGGGTCGACCGTTTTGAAACCTTCGCGCTTCGCATGCGCGACAAAGGCCTCGGATATCGCGAGCGCTTTGAGGCCAAAGGCAGGTTCACGGACCTCTTCGCCCGGCACGCTGGGCCTTTTGCCATCGCCGACGATGACCAAATATTCCCCGAGGCGCAGCTCCTGCGTCGCGACGACCGTGCCGTGGATTCGAATCTGGTAGGTCTTCGGCGGCGCATTGATGTCGTCGGTCAATTTGATTTCCGGGACGACGAAACCATATTGACGGGCGAATTTGCGCCGCATCTTGGCGACGCGCGAGCCGATCTCCTGATGGGACGCCAGCAGCTTCGTCGTCAGCTCCTTGCTGAGGCAGAGTTCGACTTCCGGCGCTTTCAACTGTTCTTTGATCGAGGCCTTCGCCTCGACGCGCGCTTTCTCATCCGTCTCCGCTTGGGCCGCCGCCACGGCGGCGCGATCCTTGGCGAGACGCGTCGGTATGGCGACCCCGGCGAAAGCCATGAGGCCGCCCAGCAGTGCGAAAGGCAGGAACGGCAGGCCTGGAATGACGCCAAGGATGAACATCAAAAGCGCGGCGAGGAAGAGCGCCGAAGGATAGTTGCTCAACTGGCCGAGGACGGCTTTTTCCGCCGAGCCGCGCGTGCCGCCCTTGGCGACCAACATGCCGGCCGCCAGGGAGATGATCAGCGCGGGGATTTGCGAAACCAGGCCATCGCCGACCGATAGTTTCGTAAAAATATCGGCGGCGCTCGCCAGTGACAGGCCGTGTCGCGTCACGCCGATGACGATGCCGCCGAAAATGTTGACAGCCAAAATGATGAGGCCGGCGATGGCGTCGCCGCGCACGAATTTCGAAGCGCCGTCCATCGAGCCGAAGAAGGAGCTTTCCTCCTCGAGTTCGCGGCGGCGCTGCTGTGCGATCTTGTCGTCGATCAAACCGGCGTTGAGATCGGCGTCGATCGCCATTTGCTTGCCCGGTATCGCGTCGAGCGTGAAACGCGCGCCGACTTCAGCGATACGGGTCGCGCCTTTCGTGATGACCAGGAAGTTGATCGTCACCAGAATGAGAAAGACGATAATGCCGATGACGAAATCGCCGCCCATCACGAGATTGGCGAAACCGCCGATAATATAGCCGGCGGCCGTCATGCCCTGCGCGCCATGGGCGAGAATAAGACGCGTCGTCGAAATATTAAGCGCGAGTCGCAGGATTGTCGCGACGAGCAGAACTGTCGGGAAGGCGGAGAATTCGAGCGGCTTTTGAATCCATAGCGCGACCATCAGGATCAGCACGGACAGCGCGATCGAGAGCGCCAGGCCGAGGTCGATGCAGACGGCCGGAACCGGCAGGAAGAAAACGCAAAGGATAAGGATGATGCCGATGGCGAAGCCGACATCCTTGCCGCCGCTCCGGCCAACCGGCCCAGGCGCGGCTATCGTCGAGATCGTCATGCGCGCCCTCGTCTCCTAACGACAGGAGAGTGCCGAGCGAAGCTTGTGCGAGTCTCCCCAGCCGCGGGTCTACTGGCCGTAGCCCTTCTCGATGCGGCTGTAGACGCCTTCCGTGAAGGCGTAGAATTGCGCGCCAATGAACGGCGCAGTGAGACTGATCATGGCGAAGATGACGATGATCTTCGGCACGAAAGTCAGGGTCATCTCCTGTACTTGCGTCAACGCCTGCAGGAGAGCAATGACAATGCCGACCGCCATGGCGGCGCTGACCGCCGGGCCTGCGCCGATGATAATGGTCCAGATCGCAGATTGAACGAGATCGAGAGCGTCGGCCTGGTTCATTGCGAGCCGACGGTGACGCCGTTGGAAAGATTGATCGTCGATCCGTTGGTAAGCGTCGCGACCGAGCCGGTGCTCGCCACGCTGACCGAGGCGACCTGACCCGTCGTCGTTCCATCAGCGGACGTGACCGTTTTGCCGATGAGCTGCTCGGCCTGCGAGAGCGATGTCGCGGTGAGCAGTGAATTGAGCGTCGAATTGGTTTGCACAGACTGTCCGACTTGCGAGATCGTCGCAAGCTGCGTGACCATCTGGGTCGGATCCATGGGTTGGGTCGGATCCTGGTTCTGCATTTCGGTTATCAACAAGCTCAAAAAAGAATTGTAGTTGAGCGTGTTTGCCGCCGAGGTCGCCGAGCTTGTCCCGGTTGTTGAACCGGCGGAGCCCGAAACCGGCGTTGTGGGGCCAACACTCATCTGCGTATCCTTTCAGGCGGCGTGAGGAGCGGCGGCGGCGGTACTCGGAAACACGACCGCTTGCTCCAAGGGAAAGAGACTTCTCAGCGTCTTCATCGCGTCGAAATGGCGAGAGCGTTTGACCATTTCGTCGACTGTCTTGAGGCCCGTCAAAATCTCCGGCGTTTCGAAATTGCGCAGCGCCGCGTCGATCAGCTTTCGCGACAGCGCCAAGGCGCTAGACGCCGCGGACGGGTCCATCAGCATGATCTGAATGACGAAGTAGATCTGCTTGAGAGGCGTTGTCGCATCATTCGCCTGCATGACATGCGTCTCGAGGAGAAAAGTCACGTCGTTGAGCAATTCGAGTGTCACCTTGCGGTCGACGCGAATGACCGCCCCGTTGATATATAGTTTCTCGCCGGCGCGAAGCGAAATGTTCATTTTCGCCTCAGGTCAAGCCGTCGCGGACGATTTCATTGATCTCGATCATGGCGGTGAGATCTTTCGCCGCTCCGGTGCGAACCCGTTCAGCTTCCTTGTTCACCCATATACCGATCGAGATCAGCCCGGCGCGCAGTTGCGGCGGCAGCTCGTTTTCCGGGTTGTTGAGGTCGTCCATGAATATCGCCCACAAGCGGCGAAGAAAGAAGAGAGCATCCACCATTTCGCGCGTACCAGGGCCCTTGGCCTGCGCTACGCGCAAAAGTTCGATTGCTCGATCCATGGCCTGACGCTCTTGCGCCCGCATCTCGCCCGGGGACTCTTCAACAACCTCGGCATAAGAGAACTGATACATCGGCGATCCTGACGAGACTTACTAGAGATACTTAGAAAGGCTGAGTTGCTGTAGCTGGGCCGTCAATTCGTAAGAGGTTTCGATCTGCGTTTGGAGATTGCTGATCTGAGTCGCCACTTGATAAGAATTGACGTTATCGAGATTGCCAATCTGCGTTTGCAGAATCGTCATCTGGGACGACATCGAATTATTGGCGTCGGTGATCCGCGTTTGCGCCGAGCCGACGACGGCCTCGGTCTGCGTCAGCGAAGTCAGAGCGCTACTGATCAGCGAGGAGGCCGTCGTCACGACGGCTTGTTGTGCGGACTGACTGAGAGAGGAGCCGCCGAATTCATTCAGCATGGCGTAAGCTTCCGCGAGCTGCTGGAAACCCGGCTGATTGGCGTTCGTCGACGTATCAATCGTCTCGCCGGGCGCGATATCGCTGCTGGTATTGACGCTCGAAGCGGAAGACCAATTGCTTGCCCAAGATGTGCCCTGGAAAAGATTGGCGAAAGTCGTTTGCAGGAAGGACTGTATGTTCGCGGAAGAAATCGAAGCTGCGGCCGGGTCCGTTGGACTGACGCCGAACTGAGTTTGGAAAGCCTGATCGATGGCGGTCTGGGCGGCCGACGTCGGAGACGAGAAATAATTCGTCATCGGCGGAACGCCCGAATTGATGCCGCCGAAGACATACTGCCCGTTGGATGAGGTGTTGGTCGTCGCAATCAGTGATTGCAGGGCGTTTTGGCCGAGATTCTGCAAGCTCGCGACTGATCCATTTTCAGGCGTCCACTCGGTCAGGCTCTGGAGGGTCGACTGTGCATTGGTGCGCAGAGAATCAAGCGCTGCTTGAGTCGTCGAAAGATTGGTCGAAACGAGGTTGTTCGAAGTCGTCAGCGACTGCAGTAGATTGTTCTGGTTCTTGAGCGAAAGCTCGTAGCCTGACTGGTCGCCGAGCTGCAGGCCGAGATCGGCGTATTGTCCGGTCGAAGCTTCTATTTGCGCCGTCGCCAATTGATTCTGCGCCTGCGCGATAGCGAGGCTCAACGACGAAGACAGATATTTGCTCGAGACGTTATCAGAGATCATGGGAGATTGATCGCGGCCAGGAGCGAGTTGAACATTGTCGTGACGGTCGTCAGAAGCTTAGCCGATGTCGTATAGGTATTTTCGATATTCAGCATGTTGGTCATCTGGCTATCGAGATTGACTCCCGTCGCGTTGGAAAGCGCGCCGGTCGCCTGAGTCACGACCGCATTCTGATAGGTCGCTTGATCGCTCGCCTGTTGATTTTGGCCTTGCAGCCAACTTACCGAGGCGTTCGCGTAATCCGTGAGATTGTCGCTCGAGGCGAGGCCGGCGCTGGGATCGAAGGACATCGACGAAGTCAAGCCGGAGACAAGCTGCGCGATGCGGCCGGTAAAGCTCGCAGCGGCGGTCGTATTATAGGTATAGGCCGGATTTGTGGGATCGGATATGCCGCCGTCACGCAGGAGATTGACGTTGCCGCCCTGGGAGGGGTCGACATTGGCGTTCACTTCGATCTGGCTGGCAAGGCCGGTCGCGGCGCTGGCGGAGGGTACGCCCGTTGCGCCGGGATAGGTGAACAAGCCGGGTAGCGTCGGCGCGGTCGAACCAGGGGTTTGCGGGCTCTCCGCGAACGCGTTGATCAATCCGCCGGCGATTTGATCGAGTTGGGCTTGATATTCCGGCGCAACAGTGTCGCGCAACGTAGCAAGACCGGCGAGAGCCCCGGATTGGATCGCCATCGGCGCGGACGGCCCGGTGATCGGGACGCCGTCCACAGTGACGGCGCCGCCGCTGACGCCGGCGGCGAGCGCGGTTGAGGCCGTGAAAGAGACCGTCCGCGGCGTATCCTGGAACAGCGTGACGCCGCTGTCCGTGTAGATCGATGTCGAGCCATTCGGATTGGTGATTGTCGATATGCCGACCTGTTGCGATAGCTGCGTGAGAATATTGTCGCGCGCATCTTCGGCATTGGTCACGTCCGCGCCGCTGTGAAGGCCGCTGACGATCGTAGCGTTGACCTGGGTGAATTGCGTGAGCAGCGAATTGATTGTCTTCACCGAGGAGGCCATGCCGGAATCGGCTTGCTGGCGAACCTGCTGCACGGTCGCGGACGCGCTGTTCAACGAGGAGGCAAGATTGTCGGCGGCGGCGACGACAGCGTCGCCGGCGGACGCGCTGCTCGGCGTCGACTCATAGGTTTCGAGAGCGGCCTGAAGGTTCGACAACATGGCCGAGGGCGATTGACCATCCTGCGAGGAGCCGGTCGCGGTCGACGACGAAGAACTGTCGCTGACCGTCTGAGCCAGCGTCGTCAAGCCATTCGAAATCGCTTGTTGGCTTGCGGCTTGGGACGTCGAAGACAGAACCTGGGTGAGAAGCGCGCTGTTGGCCGCGCGGCTAATCGAGGCGATCTCGGCGCCGCCATAGGATGTCGTGGCGACATTGGCCGTCTTGGTCGTATAGCCGGTCGTATTGGCGTTGGTGATATTGCCTGAGATGGTCGCTGTCTCGGCGGCGTTCGTAACGAACGACGAGCTTATAATGCTCAACGCAGACGAAAGACTCATCGATCGACCCCCAAGGCGTGCGTAGGATTAACCGACTAAGGTTTAAGATTGTTGAGTATGTCGAGTAGATCGGCGCCCGTCTGAAAGACTTTGGAATTGGCTTGGTAGGCGCTTTGCGCTTCGATCATCTGGGTGAGTTCGGTCGCGAGATCGACCGTCGAGTTTTCGAGCGAGGAGGATTCGATGCTGCCAAATCCTTCCGCGCCGGCTGTGCCGATCGTCGGCTGTCCCGACGCGATCGTGGTTTGATAGGCGTTGCCGCTCACCGAAGCGAGGTTGTCCGGGCTCGGCACATTGGCGAGAGGTATCTTGTAGCCGGCGACGGATTGACCGTTGCTGAAATTGAAGGACAAGGCGCCGTCAGTGCCGATGCTGACGCCGATGACGCTGCTCGGCGCATTGCCGCTGACATTCGCCGTCGCCACATTGTAATTGGCGGCTAATTGCGTCATGCCGCCGAGATCGAGAGACAAGGGCTGGCCGCCGGGAACGGGGATCGACAAAGCGGTGCCGGTCGCCGCCGCTCCGGTGAGACTGGCGAGATCGCCGGTGTTTGGATCGAAATTCAGCGTCGCTGTGGTGGTTCCCGCCGAAGTCGTCGCCGTCAGTTGCCAGGTATTGGCGGCGGTCTTCGTCATGGTCATGCTGATGTTTTCCGACCCGCCCAGGTTGTCGTAGGCGATAAGCGACGTCGTTTCGCTGTCGCCGGCGGCCGCGGTGGAGGGAAGATTGGCGGCGAACGTGCCGGTCGTCGAAGGCGTGGCTTGTTCGCCCGCCTTATCGACATTGACGACCTCCATTCCGGCAAAGGAGTTGGCCGACATCGTCGGCGGCCCGTTCTGGGTATTGTACGCCATCAGGTAGTAGCCGTCCGAATTGACGAGATTGCCGGCGGCGTCAGGTACGAAAGAACCGTCGCGCGTCAGAAAGATGTCGCCGGCGGCGTTCGAGACGACGAAGAAGCCGTTGCCTTGGACTGCAAGATCGGTCACGGCCGATTGATTGCCGACAACCGTGCCTTGCATCGAGTTGAGCGACATCGTGTTCGTGGTGACGCCGACGGCGTCATAAGATGTCGTGGAAGCCTGATCGACGAGCGCTTCGAAACTGGTTTGGGCGTTTTTGTAGCCGGTCGTGTTGGCGTTGGCGACGTTTTGAGAAATTGCTGAAAGCCATGTCGTATCCGCGTTCATCCCGGATACGCTTGCGCCCATAATGCTCATTGATCGGATCCCCGCAAAACTTCACCGCCAACCTAACTACCAAACCCTTGCGCGAGGCTTATGGATGACGGCTGAAGAGGCGAAGGGAGGCAGCGCAAAAAGTCTCGCCGCGACGGAGCCGCGGCGAGAACACCTTGAACGAGTACAGCTAAGGAGTGGTAAAGAAGGTGTCGGGCGGAAGGTTAAGAGGCGGCGCCGACCAAAGAGTACGGAGCAGCGGCCGGCGCCCGCGCCGTTCTGATTTGAGACACATTGGATTCAATGGCCTCGGCGATCGCCATGGCGATGCGGCTTTGCGAGACGTCTGAAATTGGCGCCGCGTCGGCCATCGTGCGAACCGGCGGCAGCGCCTCTCTGGCGGTCGTTGCGATCGGCTGTTCGACGGCAGGCGTTTTATTTTCAAAAATCTGAGAAATCTCTTCGATCGTACGATCGATGACGGAGATCGCGCGATATTCCGGAATCAACATGAGTTGCTCGTGCAATCGTCCGCGAAACGCCTTGAGGCCCTGCAGTCCGTCTTGCGTCATGTGCGATCCCCTCGTCTAAAAGTATGCCGTCGAGTCATAGGCGATCCGGCTGGAGCGAAGCTGGAGCGCCGCCAGGCAATGGATTGGCAAGGTTTCCCTGGGAAAAGGGTCTGGAACGCATCGCACCTTGGAAGGCTGGCGGCATTGACGATTACGCTCGAAGGCGTCCGGCAAGACGATCCTCATGCGGGCAAGGACGAAGTCCGCGCGGCGGCGATCGCTCTTGCGCGCGCGGGCCGCGTCTCTTACCGAGTGGCGCCGGCGCCAAAGACGCGGCCCATGCAGTCGCAGCGCGAGAAACGCGCCGACGAGCGTCGCCGCAGTCGATTGCGTTCGGGCAAGCTTCTTGATCCTGGCAATCGCTTTCTCTGCGAATGCCTCGTCTATGATCGCTCGAGCACCGGCCTGCGTATCAAGCTCATGAAGAACGTCGGTTTGCCAAACCGCTGCCGCCTCTTCGATGACGAGACGGGTGAGGTGAAGGTCGTCGCGACCGTTTGGCGCCGGGAGACATTCGTTGGCATGCGCTATTGCCCGAGCGAGGCGAATGTCACGGTCCCTAGGAATCTTCGGGCGGCGCTGCAAGGCCGCTATTATGCGATCGCCGACTAGCGCGCTCTGCGCTCACGCGTAAGATTTTTCTTCGACCAGTGCGGAATTAAAGAGCAGATTGATCTCTCGTTTGAGAAGCGCGCGGCGATCGTTTGTCTTATAGACGGCTCGCGCCAAGGCGATGAACCTTTCGCCGAAGTCGCTATTTTTCTCGCAGATACGAATATCGTCTTCAATTTCCCAGAGCCTGGCGTTGACTGCGGCAAGATCGGTCTTCAGCGCCTCGAGCCTTTGATGAACGACGCCTTCGCGTTGCTGAGTCTCCAAAAGCTGCGCGAGCTCGAGGCGGATATTGCGTAATTTGCCTTCATCGGCGACGCGCCGCGCTTTGATTTCAAGGATCGTGATTTTGTCGATCAGTTCGCCGACGCCGCCGGGGATCGCAATATTTCGCGTGATGTCCCGCGCTGCGGCCATGGACGCCGCGCATCTCGCCATTTCCGTGAAGACAGGCGTCCATTCGCCGCGCTGGCTTTGGCGAAAAAGGCGCATTGTCGGGTACCAAGGCGAGTCGTCGCGTCCGCGCAGCCAGCGCCATTCCGCGTCTTTCTTCAGCGCCACCCAGACGGGGCGCCCCAGCGCGCCGGCGAGATGGGCGACCGACGTATCGCAACTGATGATGAGATCGAGCGCCATCATGGCTGCGGCTGTATCGACAAAAGCGTCCGAGCCGGAATCGAAATCGTCGCCGAGCGTTTCGACTTTCATCGTCGGCGGCAGCGCCGCGATTTGTTCGACGCCAAAGCCTTTTTGCAGGGAGATCAGCCGAACATTGGGCAAAGCGGCGAGCGGCGCGAGGGCCGTGAGCGGCATCGAACGCGCCATATCGGCTTCGGGGTTCGGATTGCCCTGCCAGACAACGCCGATCTTGAATCCGTTCTCTCCGATTCGCGCCGCCCACTTTTCCTTAAGTTCGGGCTCGACGGAGAGATAAGGAACCGGCGTTGGGATCGTATCGACTCGGGTCGCAAAGGCGCGAGGCAGGCTGCTGATCGCGATTTGCGCATCATAAGTCGCGCTTTCCTCCACGCGATCGATCAATCGCAGATCGCCTCGCGAGAAGAGACGATGCATCGCGCGCGGACAAAAAAGCGTGACGTCGAGCCCGGCGTCGGCCATCAGCCCGACATAGCGGAAGAATTGGATCGTATCGCCGAGGCCGTGATCCTTCATCACGAGAACGCGCTGACCCTTCGCCAGCGATCCCGACCAATCCGGGAATCGCGCGCCGAGCGCCTCTTTCAGCGACCTGCCGTTGAGCCAGCGCGCCTCGTACCCTTCCCAGCCGCGCGCGAAATCGCCGAGCGTGAGGTAGAGACAGCCTTTGCCGCCAACGGCGCCGTTGCTCCCGAGCTTCTCGGCGGCTTCGAAGGCGACGAGCGCTTCGTCCAGCCGGTCTAAGGCGCGTAAGGCCAAGGCCTCGCCACACCAGGCGGACGCGAAATCCGGTTTTAGCGCTTTTGCTTTTCGGTAGTAAGGAAGCGATTCTTCGACTCTGTCGAGCTTTAATAGCGCGTTGCCGATATTGAGCGCCGCTTCGGCGAAATCCGGCTTCAGCCGGAGCGCTTCGCGCGCCGCGGCGAGCGATTCCTCCATGCGGCCAAGCTCCCGCATTGCG
>JASLHV010000089.1 GCA_030153205.1 Roseiarcus sp.
CGCGGGCGAGATCTTTCCAGAGACGATCGAAAGTATCGAACATGCTGACGCCGCCGGTGTGACCGAGATAGCGGCCTTTTTCGTCGATGCCGAAATTGAGGAAGACGAGCCTTCCCCCTGGGACGAGTTCACGCGTGCGAAGCGCCAACAGATTAGCCCATTCCGCGCCGCCAATTTCTTCATAGGCGAGGCGCTCCTCACCTTTGGCCCCGACCATATGAACGTGATCGGAGATATTGCTGGGAATTTTCGAAATATAATGCGAGGCGGTCGCCGAGAAGGCGAGGTTCAGGCTATTCGCTGGGAAAATCTTTTGGTGAAAAGACGTGCCGGAAGCGAAAGGATAGACCTCGTCCAATTCGCCATAGTAGCTTGCGACATCTGTCTGATTATGGATGGTGCGGAAGAGCTGGCTGAAGTCGTTGCGCGGCAGATCGGTATAAACAATTTCAATGGGGCGGCTTGGCAATAGACGGCGTATCCCGCGAAGCACCTCCCGCCACATCGCGATTGACGTACCGCCGTCGGCGCAGCCCATATCGGCGACGCGGATTGTTGCGCCATCGTCCTTTAGATTCATGCGATAAATCGCCTCCAAAACCGAAGCGCCGACCAGATTGATCGCGTCGCGCGCGCCAGTCGTGGCTTTGGAATAGTACCCCGCTCCCTTCATCGCCATGAAGCCGGCGGTTTCATTCGCAGTCATATCGTCCCTCTTCGGCGTTGCGATGAATCAAACCTATGCTCGCCCGGCCAGCGCGTTGACCTTTTCGAGAAGAGCCGCATCGATGGCGACCCCTTCGCGTCCGATCCGGGCGCGCGCCGCCTTTCGGCCAGCGCCGGGGATATGCGCGTCCGTTTCAGCGCCGATCAACGCGACGAGCGTTTCGACGCGTTTAACGAATGCGCCGCCCGAGCTGGCTTCAGGCGCGATCGCGATGAAGCACTGGCCAGTACGTGGCGGACCGCCGGCCGTCCCCGAAAACGGGCTAGCCTGTGCGCCGAGCGTCGCGCCGCTAAGACACGCGGCCATGAGTTCGACGAAAAGAGCCGAACCGACGCCTTTGTATCCACCCGCGGGCGCCATCGTCCCTGTGAGAGCGACTTTCGGATCCGTGGTCGGTTCGCCATCTGGGCCAAAAGCCCAGTCATGGGGAATCGGCTCGCCGAGCCGCGCTTTCTTCATCACTTCGCTTTTGGCCACGACGCTCGCGCTTTGATCAATGACCATAGCGGCGCGGCCAGCGCCGTCCGGCGCGGCGATCGACCATGGATTGGTGCCGAGCATGGGCTTGCGGCCGCCCGAGGCGGCGATCGAGGCTGGAGCGTTAGTGAAGCCGATCGTGAGCAACCCTTCGCAAGCGAGACGCTCCGTGTGATAGCCGAGGACACCGCAATTGTACGAATTATAGACGGCGAGCGTCGCGACACCTTGTTGACGCGCGAGAGGGAGCAGCGCAGCGAAGCCGATGTCGATCGCCGGATGCGCGAAGCCGGCGCCTGCGTCGACGCGGAGGACGGAGGGCGCGGTCTGCTCAAGACGCGGCGTGGCGGCGCGATCGACTTTGCCGCAGCCTAAATGCTCGCAATAGGTTCCAAGATAGGCAAGGCCATGCGAAGAGACGCCGTCGCGTTCGGCCGCGGCGATAGCCCGCGCCAAGCTGGCCGCCGCCGCCTCAGCCGCCCCGGCTCTGACGAGCGCGTTACGCGCGAGGTCTTCGACCGCCTGGAGAGTCAGTCTTTGCATACTCAACCTCGCTGCGCGGATGGTTGTGGCGTGAAGGCCTGTTTGAAAAATTCGTACCAATTGTGGCCGAGGACGCCATCGATCTCCTTTTCAGAAAATCCACGTGCTGCGAAGCCCTCGCGAAGCCGAGGGAAATCGCGATTGTCCTGGAACCAGGCCGGTTGCTTCGGAAATTTCACGCTTTCACCTGTCGAGAAAGTCCAACGCCCATTGCGCATCCATTCAACAACCCTGTCGGGTTGGTCTTGGCAAAGATCGGAGCCGATGCCGATGTGATCGGCGCCGATCAGATCGGCAAGGCGCGCCGCCATTTCAGTGAAACTCTCGAGACTGCAATGGGATCCGTCTTTGAGATGGAGCGGATAGAGCGACAGGCCGAGCATGCCGCCGCGCGAGGCGAGCGCCTTGAGAACCGCATCGGACTTATTGCGCTGCGTCGCCTGCCAGGAAGAAGGATTGGCGTGGGTGACAGCGATCGGACGTTCGGACGTTTCAATCGTCTCCAGCGTGGTGCGTTCGGCGGAATGCGACATGTCGATCACCATGCCGAGACGATTCATCTCGGCGATCGCCTCGCGGCCCATGCGCGTCAGGCCGCTGTCGTGCAGCTCCATCCAGCCTGCGCCGAGCAACGACTGATTGTTATAGGTCAACTGCATAAAACGGACGCCGAGCGTATGAAGAACCTCGATCAGCCCGAGATCGTCCTCGATCGGCATCGGCGTCTGCAATCCGAAGAAGATCGCGGTACGATTGCTAGCGCGAGCGCGGTCGATGTCCTTGCCCTGCCGGCCCATCAGGATCAAATCCTCATGGTCGCGAAAGCGCATGTTCCAGTCGACAATATGCTCTGCGGTTTTGCGGAAAGTTTCGTGATAGGCGATCGTGGCATGAACGGCGGACATTCCGGCTTCGCGCATCTGCTCGAAGATTTTTCGCGACCACCGACAATATTGCAGTCCGTCGATCAGCATAGGAGCAGCCGCAGTCACAGCGGCTCTCCGGCGTGAATGTAGGACGTCTTGACCTGAGTGTAGAATTCGAGCGCATTGCGGCCTTGCTCGCGTGGCCCATAGCTCGAACCACGGGTTCCGCCGAACGGTACGTGATAATCGGTGCCGGCCGTCGGCAGATTGACCATGACGCAACCCGATTTCGATTGGCGGCGGAAGCGCGTCGCTCGCGCAAGCGATCTCGTCGCTATGCCGGCGGTCAGGCCGAAACGCGTATCATTGGCGATGGCGATGGCTTCGTCGAGATCCGCGGCGCGGAGGACGCAAGCGATCGGCGCGAACATTTCTTCTTGGTTGACGCGCATATTATTGCGCGCGCCAGTGAAGATCGTCGGGCTCATATAGAAGCCGTCTTGACCTGTCTCGATCCGCTCGCCACCGCAGGCGAGTTCGCAGCCCTCCTGCTTGGCGAGGCCGACATAGTTTAGATTGCTTTCGAGTTGAGCGGCGCTGACGACAGGCCCCATTTGAATTCCATCCTCGAGCGCGTGGCCCACTTGCAGCGCACGGGCGCGGGCGACGAAGCGTTCGACAAATTGATCGTGAATCGGAGCATGGACGATGATGCGCGATGAAGCTGTGCACTTCTGACCGGTTCCGCCAAAGGCGCCGTTCGCGGCGATATCGACGGCGCGATCGAGATCGGCGTCGTCCATCACCACGAGCGGATTCTTCGATCCCATCTCCAATTGCAGCTTCACCAGACGCGGCGCAGCAGCGGCGGCGACGTCACGACCAATTTCGCAAGAGCCGGTGAAACTCACCCCTTGAATATCGGCCTCCCCCGCCAGGGCGTGACCCAGCGAAGCGCCGGAACCCATGACGAGATTGAAAAGCCCTTTCGGAATCGCTTGGCGGCTGATGATCTCGGTCAAGGCCCAGGCGCTGCCCGGCGTGATATTGGCGGGTTTCCAGACGATGCCGTTACCGAAAGCGAGCGCCGGCGCGATCTTCCACGAAGCTGTCGCCATGGGAAAATTCCACGGTGAAATGACCCCAACGACGCCGATGGGCTCGCGCGTCACAAGGATCTCCACGCCGGCGCGAACTGAATCGGCGGTATCGCCCAAAATCCGCAACGTTTCGGCGGCGAAATAAGTGAAGAATTGTCCGGCGCGATAGACTTCGCCAACGCCCTCGGGAAGCGTTTTGCCTTCTTCGCGCGAGAGGAGGCGGCCGAGTTCTTGCGAGCGCGCCATCAGCTCGCGCCCGATAGCGTCGAGGACGGCGGCGCGCGCTTCCAATCCGGTCGCCGCCCATTGCTTTTGCGCGTCACGGGCGGCGGCGACGGCGTCGTGCAATTGCGCCAGCGAAGCTTGCGCGTAAAGGCCGATCAAGTCGCTTTGGTCAGACGGGCTGCGGTTTTCGATCGCACCTTGGCCCGGCGTCCATTCGCCCGCAATGAAATTGAGCTTTTCGATCATCCCATCTCACCTTGCGCTATCGCAGAAGGCGCGTCGTCCAGCGCCAGTCCATAAGCAGCCGCGCTTTCGGTCAACCATGACCAGAAATCGCCAAAGACGCTGCGCGGAACCGCAATATCGAGCGACAGAGCCTCGCCAGAATCGACGCGCCACAGGATAATGTTGACGTGATCGGCGAGCGTGACGGCGGCGGCGCCAAGACCAAAGGCCTCTGGATGAAAGTCGAGCGGGACGCCCTTGGCGAGAATGTCGCGTAAGGCGGGTCCAGAGAGCCGTAAAACTTGATAAGCGCCGGATTGGTCAATGACGGCGGCGGCGCCATCGAGAGTACGAGTAAGATCGTCGATGAAGTTTTCGGCGGCCGCCTCGGCGACGATCAGCCAAGCGCCCGGCGCAGTACCGATGGCGGCGATGTCGACGTTTCGCGCGCATAAGGGACCGTTCGGCAAATCAAAACCGAAACGATCCTTGACTCGAACAAGCAATGCGCTCGTCTGTCCTCGCCTGGCGATGACATTGGCCAGCGCAAGCCCTGCGCGGCGCGCAATGCGCAAGCTCGACGCTCCATCAGCCCCACGCGACCACTCATCCAGCACGAGGCTGTCGAACGCCGATCGCCTTTGCAGCACCGCCTCAGCCATGCAAGCGCGCTCCCTCCGGATCGAAGAAGATTGGCGAGCAGACTTCCGCCTCGATATCGCCGTTCCTGAGCGGATCGTAAGCGCGGATCTTTTCGCCGATCCGCTCGGGACCGCGCGAGAGCAAAGCCAATCCGATCCAATGGCCTAGCATAGGCGAAAAGGCGACCGACGTGACATGGCCCTGATCTGTGTCGAATGAAACGGGGGCGCCCAGCGGCAGGAGATGAGCGCCGGCTCGCAGCCGCGCCTTTCGATCACTCGGCTTGAGGCCTACCAAGCTGGGACGCGCAGGGTCCGTCAGCCCGGGGCGGGTCGACAGAACGCGGCCGATGAAATCCTTTTTCTTGGAGACGAGCCGTCCCAGGCCGAGATCGGCGGCCGTCGTCGTCCCGTTGATCTCCGCGCCGGCGACATGACCTTTCTCGATGCGCATGACGCCCAGCGCTTCGAGGCCGTAGGGCGTAACGCCGAGATCGCGCCCCGCGTCCACGATCGCTCGGATGCAGGCGTCGCCATAG
Organism: Roseiarcus sp.; assembly: GCA_030153205.1. Classification (GTDB taxonomy): domain Bacteria; phylum Pseudomonadota; class Alphaproteobacteria; order Rhizobiales; family Beijerinckiaceae; genus Roseiarcus. Next base: position 5,344 of record JASLHV010000089.1, read on the forward strand.
CAAGCCGGTACGGCCAGTTCATAGGCCAATTCGCCGGAATAGGAGATGCGGAAAAGGCGAGCGGATACGCCGCGCCACGAAAAGGCGCGAGCCGCCATGAAAGGGAAGGCCGCGTCGGAAAGATCGGTGCAAGCGCCGAGGAGTTTGGTGAGAAGATCGCACGCGCGGGGGCCGGCGATGGAATATTGGGCCCATTGTTCAGTGACGCTGGCGAGTTGAACGTCGAGATCCGGCCACAGAACTTGGCGGCAGAATTCAAGATGCTGCATGACCCGGCCGGCGTTCGCCGTCGTGGTCGACATGAGGAAATGCTCAGCGGCGAGCCTGGCCGACGTCCCATCATCCAGAACAAGGCCGTCTTCGCGCAGCATCAGCCCATACCGCGCCCTGCCCACGGGAAGATTGGAGAATGTATTGACATAAACGCGATCGAGGAATTGTCCGGCGTCGGCGCCTTGGACGTCGATCTTGCCAAGCGTGGAGACATCGCAGACGCCGACGCCGCTACGCACGGCCTTCACCTCACGCGTAACCGTTTGCAGCCAATCGCTCTCGCCTTGTCGCGCAAAATATTGCGCCCGAAGCCAATCTCCGCTTTCGATGAAAGTCGCGCCCTGCTCCGCCGCCCAATCATGGCCGGCCGTCTTTCGCGTCGGCCGAAATTCCTTGCCGCGATAACGCCCGGCGAGAGCGCCGAGCGCCACGGGCGTATAGGGCGGCCGCGGCGCGATGGCGCCCATTTCTGGAATCGATCGCTGTGTGAGCGTCGCCGCAATGGCGTGGCCGGCGAGCGCAGAGGTCTTACCTTGATCCGTCGCCATGCCAAGCGTGGTGTAGCGCTTGAGCAGCTCAGCCGACCGGAAGCCTTCCCGTACCGAAAGTTCAATGTCGTCCGTTGTGACGTCGTGTTGGAAATCGACAAAAGCTTTGCCGCGCGAGCCGGCGACATGCCACAGCGCCGAAACGGCGACAGGCTCGTCGTCGGCTCTCGGCGTTGCTCGAGGCGACGCCTTTCGGCCCAGCGCTATCGCGGCTTCCGCCCCGGCTTCGCCGCCTTGGCGCAAAGCGGCGCCGAGCGTCATCGCGCCACTGGCGGCGCCGACGACCCGCATCCCCGGCGGGACGTCGCCGGGCACATGCGCCAGAACATCCTCCGACCACGCCGGTTTGCCACCGAGATGGGTGGAAAGCGCGAGCGACGGGTTCCAGCCGCCGGACATCGCGAGGCCGTCGGCTTCGACAGTGATTGTTAGTCCGTTGGACCGGCGCAAGACGATTGCTCTGAGAGTTCGCCCGCCGTGCGTCGCGATAATTGAAGCGCCAGAAAACACAGGTGCGTCTCTTATCGATTTATTTGACGCCGCAGCCGGGGGGCGAGAATCGATAATGGCGGCGATTTCGGCGCCGCTCGCCTGAAGGTCCTGGGCTGTGCGCCAGCCGTCGTCACCGCTTGTAAAGACCGCGAGGCGTTTGCCGGGCATCACGCTGTAGCGATTGAGATACGTCCGCACCGCCGAGCCAAGCATAATGCCAGGCCTGTCGTTGCCGCCGAAGACCAAAGGACGCTCGATTGCGCCGGCGGCCAAGATCGAGCGGCGGGCGACAATGCGCCATAGTCGCTGACGCGGCCTATGTGATGAAGGCTCGGGCACGTGATCCGCGACGCGCTCGAGCGCGCCGAAGACGCCGGAATCATAGGCGCCGAAGACCGTCGTCCGGGTCATCAGGCGGACTTCAGGCATCGAAGCGAGTTCGGCCACGGCTTGCCGCGCCCACTCGCCGCCGGGCCTGTCGTCGATGGCGTAACGCTCCGCATTGAGGCGACCGCCGAGGAGGAAATCTTCATCGCAGAGGATGACCCGCGCGCCGGCGCGGCCCGCCGCCAGGGCGGCGGAAAGCCCAGCGGGGCCGCCGCCAATTACTAGTACATCGCAGAAAACGTGGGCCTTTTCATAGCGATCTGGGTCCGGCTCCAGACTCGCGCGGCCGAGGCCGGCGGCGCGCCGGATGGAAGGCTCGTAAACCTTCTCCCAGAAGGCCGCCGGCCACATGAAAGTCTTGTAGTAGAAGCCGGCGACGAATAGCGGCGACAGAAGCGAATTCACCGCCATCAGATCGAAGGCGAGGGTTGGCCATCGGTTTTGACTATCCGCTTCAAGGCCGTCGAAAAGCTCGGTCGTCGTCGCCCGCGTATTGGGCTCGCGTCGCGCGCCTTTGCGCAATTCGACCAGCGCGTTGGGCTCCTCCGAGCCGGCCGTCAGCACGCCGCGCGGCCGGTGATATTTGAAGGAGCGGCCGACGAGCAGACGTCCATTTGCGATCAAGGCCGAGGCGAGCGTGTCGCCGGCGTAGCCTTGATAGGCCACACCGTCGAAGCAAAACGACAGCGACTGATTGCGATCGATAAGGCCCCCCTCCGGGAGGCGATTGGGTTGAGCCGCGCTCATGGCGCCGTCTCCGTCTTCGCAAAGGAGACGGATAGGATTTCGTGGCTGCGCGTATCGCGCGTGACCGTCAGCCAGCTTCGGCAGCCGAAGCGATGATACCAAAGCCCGGTATGCGCGCCTAAAGGGTTGTCGAGAAAATAGATCGAATCGACATAGTGGTCGCGCTCTTGCTCCGGCGAGACTTCCTCGCTCGTCGTCGGCCGACGCGTCGTGGCGTCGCCATGATAGACGAATTCGTGCAAATCGCGTTCGCCACAGAATGGGCAGGGAATGCGCATCAGTGCAAATTCGCTTGGGCGCCCTGGCCCTTTTCGTCGATGAGACGGCCGGTGGCGAATCGGTCCAGACGGTACGCCGCCGAGACCGGATGCGGTTCGCCGCGCGCGATGAGATGGGCGAAGCACCAACCGGACGCCGGAGTCGCCTTGAAGCCGCCGTAGCACCAGCCAGCGTTTAGATAGAGCCCTTCGAGCGGCGCGCGGTCGATGATGGGCGAGCCATCCATCGACATGTCCATGATTCCGCCCCAGGAGCGTAGCAACCGCAATCTTCCGAGCGAAGGCATTAGCGCGACGCCGCCTTCGATAACGTCTTCGACCGTCGGCAGATTGCCGCGCTGCGCGTAGGAATTATAGCCATCGATATCGCCGCCGAAGACCAAGCCGCCCTTGTCGGATTGGCTGATGTAAAAGTGTCCGGCGCCAAAGGTGACGACATTCGGTACAAGCGGCTTGATTGCCTCCGAGACGAAGGCCTGCAGCACATGGCTTTCGATCGGCAGCCTGAGACCAGCGAGCGCGGCGACGCGCGAGGAATTGCCGGCGGCCGCAACGCCGATCTTCTTGGCGCGGATCGGGCCGCGGCTTGTTTCGACGCCGACGACGCGGCCGCCCTCGCGCATGAAGCCGATGACTTCGCAGTTTTGGACGATATCGACGCCGCGCTCGCTGGCGGCGCGCGCATAACCCCACACGACGGCGTCGTGACGCGCCGTGCCGCCGCGCCGTTGCAGCAAGCCGCCCCGGATCGGGAAGCGCGCCTGATCGAAGTCGAGGAAGGGCAGCATGCGACGCACCGCGCCGGCGTCGAGAAGCTCGGCATCGGCGCCGGCGATCAGCATGGCGTTGCCGCGACGGGCGTATGCGTCGCGCTGCGTGTCGGAATGATAGAGATTGAGGACGCCGCGCTGGCTCACCATGGCGTTGTAGTTGAGGTCCTGCTCCAGCCCTTCCCAGAGCTTCATCGACCATTCGTAGAAAGGCTCATTGCCGGGCAGAAGGTAGTTGGAGCGGATGATCGTGGTGTTACGGCCGGCGTTGCCAGAGCCGATCCAGCCTTTTTCCAACACGGCGACATTGGTTACGCCATGCTCTTTGGCGAGATAGTACGCCGTCGCCAGTCCATGCCCGCCGCCGCCGACAATGATCACGTCGTAATGCGCGCGAGGCTCGGCGTCTCGCCACGCGGGCGTCCAACGCCGATGGCCGGTAAGGGCGTTGGCGAGGAGGGTGAAGGCGGAGTAGCGCATGGCGCAGCCGGACCCGTTGCAGCGACGCGCTGCGCCCTCGATTGTTGCGACCTGCCCGCGGTTGTGATTTGTCTGTTGACGACATGAACATGCCCCATAGCGACTTAACCGTCGAAACGAGAACCGTGCTCTTCTTCTTGGCGCCCGGCTTTCCCTTGATGGCCTATGCATCAGCCGTCGAGCCGTTGCGCGCCGCCAATGTCCTCAGCGGACGCCGACTTTATGCGTGGCGACATATAACGGCCGGCTCAGGGGAAGCGCGCGCTTCGAACGGCGTCGCGTTTCGGCCCGATTTCGATATGGCGCGCGAGGCGACTCCAAGCGCCGTATTGGTTTGTTCCGGCGGCAACCCCGCCACGTTTTCGCACGCGCCAACTTTGGCGCGCTTAAGACGTTTCGCACGTCGCGGCGCCAAGATCGGCGGCGTGTCGGCAGGTTCTTTCATTCTCGCTCAGGCGGGCCTTCTCGAAAGCTATCGTTGTACGATTCACTGGGAGCACGCATCGGCTTTCGCAGAAGCTTTTCCGAGCTTGCGTCTTACCCACTCGCTTTTTGAGATTGATCGCGATCGGCTGACTTGCGCCGGCGGCATCGCCGCGCTCGACATGATGCACGCGATGATCAAAGACGACCATGGCCAAGCTCTCGCAGCGGCGGTGAGCGATTGGTTCATCCAGACTAGCGTCCGCTCGTCGGCCGACCGGCAGCGCCTCTCCATTCGCGAACGCTATGGCGTCAGCAATCCGAAAGTCGCACGCGTCTTGCAGCGGATGGAGCACGAAGCCGAACGTCCCGCCGATCGCGCGCAATTAGCTGATCTCGCAGGCGTGTCGTTGCGCCAACTCGAGCGGCTGTTCGCGACCCAGTTGCGCTGCTCGATCGACGAACAGTACAAACGGATTCGCCTCGAAAGAGCGCGAAAACTGGTGACGCAGACGACTTTGCCGCTCGTCGAGATTGCGCTGATCTGTGGGTTTCGCACGGCGAGTCATTTTTCGAGGAGCTATAAGACCGCCTATGGCGGCGCGCCGCGGATGGAGCGCATGCGACGAGCGCCGGCTCGGATCGCCTATTCAAAATTTTGAATTGTTATGTCGCCATCGTTCGCTGGCGCCTGACGCTCGCCAATATCATCGCCATAACCAATTATGACAGCAGCGATCGTTTCTGCTTCGAGCGCGGACGCTCGGCTGTCAAACTCCACCGCAAGCGCTTGCAGAGCTGAGGTAATCGGATCATTACGGGTGAGAACCGAAGCCGCGAGGCGGCGACATTGCTCCGCTTTTTGTCGGAAATAAACCGCGCTCGGCATAACCGGTGCTCTGTATCAGGCGGGAGCACGGTTCTGTCTCTCAGCCATCGGCGCGCCGTCGAAGAAAGCCGATGATAAGCGATATATGCGCTTAATCACATCGCTTAGCCAGTTCAATCGACGAATGACGCACTTTCCAGGGGGTACGGCGCTCGATTTTAACTAGCCAATCGAGATCAAACGGCGCATCGTGGATTGATCATCGGCGCCCTTTGGCATGCCGATGGCTGAGAGAGATTTCGCGCTCCCGCCTGACAGGCAAAAGGAGCGCGCCGATGCCATCCCGTTTCACTTCAGGCATGTATGACCCGGAACTGGTCAAAAAGATGAGTAACACCGCGACGCGGGTATGGGGCAGTTTTGAGCCGCGACCTCAAAACGAATCCGTCGCCTCATCGCTTATTGCAAGCGCAATAAGCGAAGCTATCGATGACGGTTCGAGTTCGCCAGACGAATGGAGAAGAAGAGCGACCCTCGCGTGGCAAAGAGTGAATAAGATCAATCCGGATTGTTTGGCTTCGGAGCCAAACAAATGAGCACGATCGATCAAGTCAAAGCCGCCCGCAAATTGCTCGGATGGTCGCAAGCGAGGTTGGCGTCGGAAGCAGGCGTTGACCAAACGACAGTGATGACTTTCGAGACGGGCAAGAAGCGTCCGTCTGCGCTCACCATTTCCTTGATCAAGCGGGCGGTCGAAGGCGCCGGCGTTGAGTTCACAAACGGCGAGCAGCCGGGGGCGCGACTCGCCTCTCACCTCGAACATCGAGAGCGTTCGGCCAAGGACTATATTTGAGGCCAGGCGGAACAGACGACGCGTCGCTCGAAGGGCCGGGGAGGAGGAGGCGGATGAGCGAAGATGATAATATCGTCAGCCTTGGCCGCAGGCTGTGGGAAAGAGCGTCCGCAAGAGGCGTCGACTATAGACGGACGCCAGGCGCGAAGCGTTCGGCATTCTCGCTTCCGCTGTGGAGCAATTGAAAAAAAGCGACCTCACCAACGATGACATTGCCGAGCTTTTCAGATTTTCCGCTGATGAGATCGGTCCGGCGAAGTCGAGCGGGCCTGGGTGACCGCTTGAATTGCTGGCCGTAGCTTCTATCTGAAACGACGCGCACCAGACGGCGATTACTGCCGGGGGTGGAGTACGTCGCACCTCGCGCGTCCCTTTCATTTCCTTATCGACGATCTTGGCTAGGCTCGCCCATCCGCCTCCAGAGCCGTTGCGAGTTCCTCGGGATCAACAAGAAAGACCTCGTGTCGATGACCCGCTGATTTGGAGAGGGCGGGCGTGTGCAGCATTGTCGCGGTTCGCCGCATTGCGTGAAAGGAGAGATCAGGGATCTCTTCTTCGTCCGTCACGAGTTTATAGACGCCTGGCGGCTCGACGCCATCAAGCGACGTTAAGCGAAATGGATGCGTAAACGTCACCGTTATGTCAGTGGTTCGCGTAGCCATGGCCGCGCCTCTTCTCCTATGCCGGTTCGAGGGATAATCGGGCGCCCCTAGGGCGTCGTCGAGATATCGCCAGGCTTCGAGTGAGGCGATACGGTCGATTTGTAGACGCCGTCGCAATAGATTCTGCAGCCGTCCATTTCCACGGTGGATTTTTCGCCTGCAAGTTCAGAAATACCATATGCCCGCGCAGCCTGAAGATCAGCAAAGTCTTCGGTGTGACGCCTTACAGTCTTACCTGCCGGCACATCGCGCGTACGACGGAAAAAGTCGAATTGATAAGCCATTGGTTCTCCTTCTTTCCGCCGAGACAAGCGCGTGTTTCGATGGCTAGTCCTCGACGACTCGACGTCGCTTTCTGGCGGATGCGGGAGCTGATTTCTCCAGGCGCTTGGCGAGTTCCGCGTCGATCAGCGGCAGGATGGACTCCGCCTCCCGGTTACGAGGGCCATCTCCTCCGTTTGCCATCCGGGATGCATTGGCGCGTAAGGTGGCGAGAGATTCGTTATCAAAAGTTGGAATTTTATCGACGATGTTCATCGCTCGCCTATCCTCTTGTCCGGTCAGCTCGCTTTCAGCAGCCGCGCGAATTGCGACTCCGCGCCGCTTTGCTTGACGATCGCTCAGATCGAAATACGGTTACCATTGACTGCCTTGCGGCGTAAGGCCATCTGGCTCACTTCAAGCTACTCAGGAGAGTAGCGCAAGCCTGAGGCACACCCTCCGCGATCGCCTTGCCTCCTGGCATCATCGCCCAGCCGCCTTTTTCGACAAACGCCGCTTGCTCCCATGTGCTGGCCTTCTTCAGCGCTGTCAGATTGGCGGCGGCGTCCGCGCTACGCTGAAACTGTTCAACACAGATTGGAGCGATCGCTACAGCTACAGCGTTGTGGGCGGCGCCATCCGCCATGTCCCTCGCTGAACTTCCGAGCATCCAACCGCCCCAACCGAAGCCCACAATGAGCGTCGCGACCACTCCGACCGCGGCGCCCTGCAAGAGTCGTGTCAGCGGCTCTCCTCGATACCACACGGATGGTTGCATGAGACTTCCTCCCAATTCGGGGAGGAAGGATTCCTCCCTCTCGGTAGTGTTTCGACTGTGATCAATAATCCATACCGCCCATGCCGCCGGGCGCGGCCGGCGGAGCGCTCTTCTTTGGCGTTTCGGCCACCATGGCTTCGGTCGTGATCATGAGGCCTGCAATCGAGGCGGCATCTTGCAGGGCGATCCGAACAACTTTCGCAGGATCGACAATGCCGGCCTTCAGCATGTCCACATATTGCTCGCTTTGAGCGTCAAATCCGAAGGTCGGCGATTTATCGGCTAGAACTCTGCCGACGACAATTGAACCCTCGACCCCCGAGTTCTCGGCGATCTGCCGTATTGGCGCTTCAAGCGCCCTCAGCACAATGTTAATGCCGGATTGGACGTCCGCATTCTCGTCGCTGAGCTTGCCGATCGCCGCTTTGGCCCGCAACAGCGCGATGCCGCCGCCCGGCACAATGCCTTCTTCGACCGCCGCCCTCGTTGCATGCATCGCATCGTCAACGCGATCCTTCTTTTCCTTGACCTCGACCTCGGTCGAACCACCGACACGGATCACCGCCACACCGCCGGTAAGCTTGGCCAAGCGCTCCTGAAGTTTTTCGCGGTCGTAGTCGGAGGTTGTCTCTTCGACTTGCGCCTTGATCTGAGCGATGCGCGCCTGGATGTCTTGTTTCTTGCCCGCCCCGTCGATCAGCGTCGTATTCTCCTTCTCAATGCGCACGCGTTTGGCGCGTCCGAGCATTTGGAGTGTGACATTCTCAAGTTTGATGCCGAGATCCTCGGCGATCATGCTGCCCGCAGTCAGGACCGCGATGTCCTCGAGCATCGCCTTACGGCGATCGCCGAAGCCGGGCGCCTTGACGGCCGCGACCTTGAGGCCGCCGCGCAGCTTGTTCACGACAAGCGTCGCCAACGCTTCCCCCTCAATATCCTCTGCGATGATGAGCAGCGGCTTGCCGGATTGGACAATGGCTTCGAGGATCGGCAGCATGGGCTGAAGCGAGGAGAGCTTCTTCTCGTGAATGAGGATAAAGGCGTCTTCGAGTTCGGCGACCATCTTCTCGGCGTTGGTAATGAAATAGGGCGAGAGATAGCCGCGGTCGAACTGCATGCCTTCGACGACGTCCAGTTCGGTCTCAGCGGTCTTGGCCTCCTCGATCGTAATGACGCCCTCGTTGCCGACTTTCTTCATCGCGTCGGCGATCATTTTGCCAATAGACGTGTCGCCATTCGATGCGATCGTGCCGATCTGACCGATTTCTTCGGAAGATTGGACTTTCTTCGACCGGCGCTCGATGTCTTTGACGACCGCTGTCACGGCGATATCGACGCCACGTTTCAAATCCATAGGATTCATGCCGGCCGCCACCAACTTTAGGCCCTCTTTCATGATCGAGGCCGCAAGCACCGTCGCTGTCGTCGTGCCATCGCCGGCAAGATCGTTGGTCTTCGAGGCGACCTCCCGCACCATCTGGGCGCCCATATTCTCGAACTTGTCTTCAAGCTCGATCTCTTTGGCGACTGTGACGCCGTCCTTGGTGATGCGCGGCGCGCCGTACGACTTGTCCAGAATGACGTTGCGCCCCTTAGGACCGAGCGTCACTTTGACCGCGTTATTGAGAATATCGACGCCGCGCAGCATTCTTTCGCGCGCATCGGAGGAGAATCTGACGTCTTTGGCGGACATGGCTGGAAATCCAAAAAGTTTGAGGGAGAGGCGGTTGCTTAGGCGGCTTTGACCTTCTTGACGGGGACCGGGTCTTCGACCACGCCCATCACGTCGGATTCCTTCATAATCAGGAACTCTTCGCCGTTGATTTTAATCTCCGAACCCGACCATTTCCCGAACAAAACGCGCTCGCCTGGCTTTAAATCGAGAGGTGTGAGCTTGCCGCTTTCGTCGCGCGCTCCAGGCCCGACCGCAATGACTTCGCCCTCTTGCGGCTTCTCCTTGACAGTGTCGGGAATGAAGATGCCGCCTTTCGTCCGTTCCTCGCCTTCGAGTCTTCGGACGACGACTCGGTCGTGCAATGGTCGGAATTTCATGGAAGCTCGTTTTCCGGTCGCGCGACTCCTGCGGGAGACAACATAGCTTCCCGAGCGTTCAGATCGTTCAACCTTTGGAGTAAGTGGCTATCGCTGGCACTC
>JASLHV010000149.1 GCA_030153205.1 Roseiarcus sp.
CGGGAGAGGAACGAGCCTCGAGCCGCTGAACGCGGCGGGCTCCAGCCCTTGGAAAGTCATTTCAATGACCGCACTTGTTGATCAACAAACCGTTTCGCGCGCCGTCCCGGTGCAGCAGATCGTCAGTCCGCGCGGCGTCAAGGCATGGCTGGTCGAAGATTACGCCGTGCCGCTCGTTTCGCTTGAATTCGCGCTCAAGGGCGGGGCGGCTCAAGACCCTTCCGGCAAGGCCGGGGCGGCGACATTGCTATCGGGCCTCCTCGACGAGGGCGCTGGACCGCTCGATTCGCAAGCTTTCCATCGCGCCTTGGATGAAAAGGCGGTCGAAATCTCGTTCAGTTGCGACCGCGACCATATCAGCGGACGTTTTCGTACCTTGGTTCGCAATCTCGATCGGGCCGCCGAACTATTGCGCCTGGCCGTCAACGAGCCGCGTTTCGACGAAGAGCCGATTCAGCGCGTGCGCGAACATATCAACGCCAGCTTGCGCCGGGAGGCTAACGATCCGTCCTCGCTCGCTTGGCGGCATTGGCGTTCGCGCACGTTTCCGAACCATCCCTATGGTACGCCCGCGCGGGGCACGGTGGAGAGTCTGGCCTTGATCGAGCGAGCCGATCTGACCGCGCTCGCCAAGCGTCTGATCACACGCGGCGAGTTGCATATCGCCATTGTCGGCGCGATCGACGCGAGGCGCGCCAACCAACTCCTCGATCAGGTCTTCGCCGATCTCGCGCCGCAAAGCGAATTCGTACCCGTCCCCGATGTCGAGCCGGCCGGCGTCGGCGGCATTGAAATCATCGATCTCGACGTGGCGCAATCGACGATCCGCTACGGCCGCCTCGGCATCAAGCGTCACGATCCCGATCGCATGACCGCCATTGTTCTCACTCATATCCTTGGCGGCGGCACCGGCCTTTCCTCACGGCTCTTCCGAGAGGTGCGCGAGAAGCGCGGCCTCGCTTATTCGGTCGACGCCTCGCTGGCCGCACTCGATCACGCAGCCTTCCTGCATGGCGGCACCTCGACCAAGAACGAAAGAGCGAAAGAATCGCTCGACGTCATCAAACATGAGATTCTCGATCTCGCCGAAAATGGGCCGAACGAGGATGAACTCGAGAAGGGCAAGAAATACCTCATCGGCTCCTATGCCTTGCGTTTCGATACATCGGCGAAGATCGCCGGCCAGCTCGTCCATATTCAGATGGACGGCTACGGACCTGAATGGCTCGTCGAACGTAACCGTCAGATCGAAGCGGTGACCCTGGCCGACGCCAAACGGGTCGCCACGCGTCTGTTTGGCGATGGCGCGTTGAGCGTCGTCGCGGTCGGAAGGCCGATCGGATTGTAACGATAAGTCGAAAGACTGATCTAACTAGCGCGCTGCGAAGCCCGACACCGCGGCGACAACGCTGCCGTCTATTCCGTTAAAGCCGTGATGCGCCCGGGCTTCGCAAGGGTTTCCCTCGCTCACGCCGCCGTCGAGCCAGGTTACGCGCGCCTTGCCGCCGGCCCAGGCGAGAAACGGCGCCACCCCTGAAGGCAATGTCTTGTCGCATTCGTCGTGACGGTGATGAACGACCAAAGTCGGCGGCAGAGCGGACGGCGAACCAAGAATGCGAGCGACATTCTCGCTGCTGCCGGATTCGTCGGTGAGAAGACCCGAGGTCAGGACGAGACGGCTCGGCCGCGCGCCAGCGGCGATGCCGCTCGCGGCGCGGAGCGTTCCGCGGCTCGTCCCGACCAATGTCACCTTGCCGTATTGCGTCATCATCTGCACGGCGGCAGCGACATCGACATTTCCCTCGGGAACCAGAACCGCGAAACCGCGCTGAGCATAGGCTTCACGCGTTCGCACCAGTTGATTTCCCTCGTGTTGGATCGAGCCATCCGCGCCAACGCCGATCCATCCATCGCCGCCCGCCATCAAAATGATTGCGCCATGCGGCCGGGCCGGTTTCAACAAGGCGGCGTTCACGCCCGAAACCTGAACGCCGCTCACTTCAACGCCGGCGGCGCTTGCCGATGAGATCGCGAAGAAGGTCAGGAGCGCGATGACGAGGTGCCTCACGATTTCTTCTCCCCATTCAGCGCCAAGGCTTGCTTGGCCGACGGGCCCAAGACGGCCTCCACAAAAAGGCTATGGATGATTGGGAGGCGGGTCAACGCCGGACCGGGTTTCCATTAGCGTCCGGCGCCTGTCGAGACTATCTGTAGGCCGAACCGAATCGCCTCAGAGGCGGGAGCCCGCCAGTGCCTATCCGTCGTCTCGATCCTCTTCTGATCGACCGCATCGCGGCCGGAGAGGTGATCGAGCGGCCGGCGGCCGCCGTCAAGGAATTGGTCGAGAACGCTCTGGACGCCGGCGCGAGCCGCATCGACGTCGCCATTGAAGCAGGCGGCAGGGCGCTGATCCGCGTCATCGACGACGGCTGCGGCATGAGCGCGGCGGATCTCAAGCTTTCCATTGAGCGCCACGCCACCTCGAAAATCCCCGATGGCGATCTCACCGCCATCGCGACGCTCGGCTTTCGCGGCGAGGCTTTACCGTCGATCGCCTCGGTTTCGCGTCTCGAAATTCGCAGCCGCGCCAGAGGCGCCGACGAAGCATTTCTCCTGCGCGTCGAAGACGGCGTTAAACAAGAGCCGCAGCCTTGCGCGCAACCGGAAGGAACCCGCATCGAAGCGCGCGATCTTTTCGCCGCGACGCCGGCGCGGCTTAAATTCCTAAAGACGGATCGCGCCGAATCGCAGGCCGTCGGCGACGTCGTCCGCCGCCTCGCGCTCGCCAATCCGAACGTTCGGTTTTCTTTCGCTAGCGAGATCAGCGCGAGCTACGATTGGCGCGCCGCCGGCGAGGGCGAGGAAGGACGCGCCGCACGGACGCGCCAGGCGCTGGGCGCGGAATTCGCCGACAATTGTCTCAGCGTTCGGACCGAGCGGGAAACGATTCGGCTTTCCGGGTTCGCCGGCCTGCCGACGTACCATCGCGCCAATGCGATGGCGCAATATTTCTTCGTCAACGGCCGCGCGGTGCGCGACAAGCTGCTGGCCGGCGCCCTGCGGGCCGCGTACGCCGACTATCTGCCGCGGGAACGACATCCCGTCGTCGCGCTCTTTATCGAATGCGATCCGCGCGAGGTCGACGTCAACGTTCATCCCGCCAAGGCGGAAGTGCGTTTTCGTGACGGCGGCCTCGTCCGCGGCCTGATTATCAGCGCGCTGAAAAATGCCCTCGAGGGCGCCTTGCATCGCGCAGCGACGACGGGCGGCGCAGCGACGATCGATGCTTTGCGCACGCCCAACGGCTTCGCGGCTTTCCCGCCGCGCCCTTCCGCCGCGAACTGGGACTGGCGCGCTTCGCCAAGCGCGCCGCCAAGTTTCGCCGAACCGACGCAGCAAGGTTTCGCGGATTTCGCGCCGGCCGCCGATTTGCGGGCCCAGCCTCCCGCGGCGGCGGATGACCTTGCCGCGCCGCTCGGCGCAGCGCGAACGCAAGTGCACGATTCCTATGTCATCGCTCAAACATCAGACGGGATCGTCATCGTCGACCAGCATGCGGCGCATGAGCGGATCGTCTATGAACGTTTGAAACGACAACGCTCGGAAAGCGGCATTGCGCGACAAATCTTGCTAAGCCCGCTCGTGGTTGATCTGGAGCCCGACGCCGCCGCGCTGCTCGTCGAATGCGCGGAATCTCTTGCCGAACTTGGCCTCGTCATTGAAGGTTTCGGCCCCGGCGCGATCCTCGTGCGCGAAGCGCCGGCGCTGATCGACAGCGCGGACCTCAAGGGCCTGATCAAGGATCTTGCGGATGATCTGGCGGCCGAGGACGGCGCGTCATCGCTGGAGCGGCGATTAGACCACCGCCTCGCGACCATCGCCTGCCATCATTCGGTGCGCGCCGGCCGCCGTCTGAAGCCTGAAGAGATGAACGCGCTCTTGCGCGAAATGGAGCGCACGCCTGGCGCCGGTCAATGCAATCACGGGCGGCCGACCTATGTCGAGCTGAAGCTCGCCGATATCGAGCGATTGTTTGGGCGAAGATAGGCCCAGCGCAAGGCCCAATCTCAAAGATACGTCTCGAGCTCCTTCGCCGATTCCTCCGGCTTGCGCTCGAGATTGAACGCTTCGACGAAACGTCCCTTGGCGTCCATCAGATAGACGATGGCGCTGTGATCCATGGTGTAATCGCCGTTCGGCTGCGGCGCTTTTTTGGCGTAGACGCGATAGGCGCGCTCGACTTGATCGATCGCCGCGCGATCGCCGGTCAGGCCGATAATCCTTGAATCGAAATTCGAGGCGTAATCCTTCATGGCCGCCGCCGTGTCGCGCTCCGGATCGACCGTGATGAAGAGCGCCTTAACCGGCTTGCCGGGCATTTTGGCGAGAACGTCCGAAATTTCAGCAAGCGTCGCCGGACAAACATCGGGACAATGCGTATAGCCGAAGAAGACGAGGAAGGGCTCGCCTTTCATATCCGCATCGGTCACGACGCGCCCGTCGCCGGCCGTCAATTTGAATGGACCGCCTATCAGCGACGCCGAGGGCGCGCCGCCGCGTACGACGGTCAGCACATAGCCGATCGTCGCCGCGAAGACCAAAGCGCCGCAGATCACGAAAATAAAGGCGCGCCGCCGGGGCGCAGCGGGGTTGGCGGACGGCGATTCAGGCGAACTCAAAACAGGCTCCGCGCGACATAATGGGCCGAATATGACGTTGAAACCGAACCGAAATAAGACGCCGCAGGCGTCTCTTCAGCCGCTGCGGGCATTGCGCCGCAACCGCATTGCGATAGACTATAACCATATCGATTGCGGTTGAAATTGCGCAAGGGTTGGAGAACTCATTTTGAAAGACCAAGCGATTTTGGATGAAAACGTTGACAATGAGCCATTGGCCGGGGGCCAGGAGGTCGATCTCTCGCAGCTCACGCGATTGATCGGCTACCAGCTACGCCGCGCGCAGATTGCAGTCTTCGACGATTTCATCCGGGCCTTCGCCGCTCATGATATCCGGCCCGGCCAATATGGCGTCCTTACCGCCATCGATTGCAATCCCGGCTCGTCGCAGGCCGCTATCGCGTTGTCGCTCGGCATCAAGCGCTCGAATTTCGTCAAGCTGATCGACGAACTCGAACAGCGCAAACTTGTCATTCGGAAGCAAGTGTCCGGCGATCGACGCGCCAACGCGCTGTTTCTCACCAAGACCGGCGAGACCGAACTCGCTGCGCTCCATGAAATACGCGTTGGTCATGAGGCGCGCGCCGCCGCCAAGATCGGCGATGAGCGCGCTCAGCGCGTTTTCCTCGAACAGTTGCAGCGGCTGACGGCGTTGAAGGCGGCCGGGTAAGTCAGCGGCCCGCCGTACTCTCCAACGCCCTGATCACCCCGCGCAGCTCGGCCAAACCCTTGAGCCGGCCAATCGCGGAATAGCCTGGATTGGTTTTCTTCTTCAGGTCGTCGAGCATCAAATGGCCGTGATCGGGACGGAAGGGAATTTTCCATTCGCCGTCGCGTTTCCGGTCTTCCCCCAGCAAAGCGCTGAGCACCGCGACCATGTCACAATCGCCGTCGAGGTGATCGGCCTCGTAGAAAGATCCATCGGCCTCGCGCTTTACCGCGCGCAAATGCGCGAAATAGATGCGCGACGCGAACTGGCGCGCAATGGCGGGAAGATCGTTCGTCGGCGAGGCGCCGAGCGAGCCTGTGCAATAGCACATGCCGTTGGCCGGCGTCGGAACGGCGTCGAACAGGGCCTGATAATCCTCCGCCTTTGAGGCGACGCGCGGGAGTCCGAGCAGGGGCCGCGGCGGATCGTCAGGATGCAAAGTCAAGCGAACGCCGAGCGCCTCCGCGGCGGGAGCGACGCGTTCGAGAAATTCGATGAGATGGCGGCGCAAGTCGTCGGCGGTAATCTTTGCGTATTGAGCAAGCTTTTCGCGCATGCCCGCGGCGTCGACCGGCTCGCTGGTCGTACCTGGTAGACCGGCGCCGATATTGGCGCTCAATTGGCTCGCCTCCTCCGGCGACAGGCTTTCGAAGATTTTGGCGGCGCGGGTACGGATCTCGGGCGCGTAATTGTTCGCTGCGCCTGGGCGCTTCAAAATATGGATGTCATAGGCCGCGAGCCGCGCCTCGTCGAAACGCAAGGCCTTGGCGCCGTTCGGCAGCTCCCATTCGAGATCGGTACGCGTCCAATCGAGAACCGGCATGAAATTGTAGCAAATCGTCTTGATCCCATTGGCCGCCACGGCCTCCATGCTGGCGATCCAGACATCGATTGCCGCGTTGGCGGTCTTGCCGAATCTCTTGATGTCGTCGGGCACGGGAATGCTTTCGACCACGGTCCAGCGCAAAGAACTGCGGCCCATAGGGCCTTCCTCGATGATCTTCTTGCGTTCAGCGACGGCGGCCTTTGTCCATTCGCCGCCCGGCGGAATCGCATGAAGCGCGGTGACGATCTCCGTCGCGCCGGCCTGGCGGACATCGTCGAGCGAGACATAATCATGCGGTCCGTACCAACGCCAAGCTTGTCGCATTTCTTTCCCCTATCCTGTCGTCATGAAAACTCGAGCTTTGAGGCTTTCTGGATTCCCGCTTACGCGGGAATGACAGAGATTACCCTTCAATCTCCTCGCGCAGAATCTCGAGGCTCAACCACTCGTCCTCGGCTTGCGCCAATTCCGCGCTGACGTCCGAGTAGCGCGATGAAATTCGCGCAAAGCCGGCGGCGTCGCGCGCATGAAAATCAGGATCGGCGAGTTTCGCGTCAAGTTTTATGAGTTCGTCGCGCAGCGCATCGATTCGCGCCGGCAGCGCCTCCAAAGCGTGCTTCTCCTTGAAGGAGAGGCGTCGCTTGGCGCTCGGCTTTGCGCTTTGCGGCCCGGCCTTCGGCGCCCTGGCGGGCGTTGATTTTTGCGACGTCGACGCTGGCGCAGCGCCGCGCTGGGCGACCATGTCGGAATAGCCGCCGGCATATTCGACCCAGCGGCCGTCGCCTTCGTTGACGACGACCGAGGTCGCGACGCGATCGAGAAAATCGCGATCATGACTCACCAGAAGGAGCGTCCCGGCATAGTCGTTGAGCATCTCCTGCAAAAGATCGAGCGTCTCGACATCGAGATCATTGGTCGGTTCGTCCAAGGCGAGAAGATTGGAGGGCTGCGCCAAAGCCCGCGCCAGCATCAGGCGCCCGCGCTCGCCGCCCGACAGGCGTCCGATCGGCGTGCGCGCCTGCTCGGCGGAGAAGAGGAAGTCCTTCATGTAACCGACGACATGTTTGCGCTCGCCATTGACGGAGACATAGTCGCTGCCGCCGCCGGTCAAGGCGTCGGCCAGGGTCGTCGTCGGATCGAGACTGGCGCGGCTTTGATCGAGGCTCGCCATGGCGAGATTAGCGCCCAGCCGAATGACGCCGGAATCCGGAGCGAGCGCGCCCGTCAGCAGATTGACCAGAGTCGTCTTGCCGACGCCGTTCGGTCCGACAACCCCAAGGCGATCGCCGCGCAGCACGCGGATGGAAAAATCGCTGACGATAATCTTCTCGTCATAGGCCTTGCCGACGCGCTCGGCTTCGATCGCCAGCTTGCCCGAAAGCGGCGCGTCCGAGGCCGCCATTTTGACCTCGCCGACGGCGCGCCGGGCTTCCCGTCGCTCCGTCCTCAATGCCCGCAATTCATTGACGCGGCGCATGTTGCGTTTGCGGCGCGCGGTGACGCCGTAACGCATCCAATGCTCTTCCGCGACGATGCGGCGATCGAGCTTATGGCGCTCGGCCTCCTCTTCATCCAGCACTGTGTCGCGCCAAGCCTCAAAAGCGGAAAAGCCACGGTCCAGCCGGCGCGTCACGCCGCGATCGAGCCAGACCGTGGCCCGGGTCAGATTGGCCAGAAGCCTCTTGTCGTGGCTGATCACCACCAGCGCGGCGTTCGATTGCGCGAGTTCGGCTTCGAGCCACTCGATCGCCTCGATGTCGAGATGATTGGTTGGCTCGTCGAGCAGAAGAATGTCAGGGGACGAGGCGAGCGTCTTGGCCAAGGCCGTCCGGCGCGCCTGGCCGCCGGACATGGTTTTGGGATCCGTGTCCACCTCGACGTCGAGCGCGCCGAGCAAGGCGCGGGCGCGGCTCGAATGGTCGCTTTCGCCGAGGCCGGAGAGAACATAGTCCAGCGCCGTGGCGAAGCCCTTGAGATCGGGCTCCTGAGGCAGATAACGCAGGCGCGCGTTCGGCTGCGCGAAGCGTTCGCCGCCGTCGGCCTCGATCTCGCCAGCCGCAATTTTCAGCAGCGTCGATTTGCCGGAACCGTTGCGCCCGACCAGAGCGATCCGTTCGCCCGGCGCGACACTGAGTTCCGCGCCCTGCAGCAGAGGCGCAACCCCGAAGCTCAGGCGGATGTCT
>JASLHV010000150.1 GCA_030153205.1 Roseiarcus sp.
CGGCTTTTTTCACGGGCGCGGAAAAGTCGAACTTATCGCGTCCCTCGGGGATGAGTTCGTCGAGCCGGTTGCCGCCGGGCCGGGGGAAGACCGGCCGTCGGGCGCTCAAAACCGCCAGCGGCACCATGGTCGCGCGCGCCCATTGCGCGAAATTATAAATGTTGAAGGGGAACCATAGCGGGAAGCGGATGAATTCCGGCGGCAAGTTCGGCGTGCAGGTCCAGGGCCAGACGCCGATCAAGGCGAGCCAGTAGCGGGTGAACACCCGGACGTTCTTGAGGCCCTGATTGGCGAGAATGAAGGCGCGCGCCTTGGCGAGTTCCGGCCGGTCGGGCTTTTCGCCCATGGCGATCAGCGCGGCATAGACCTCAACCGTCGCGTTGATGTCGCCTCCCGGAGCGCCTGGAAAGACCTCCCACGAGCCGTCAGGCCGTTGCCGGTGAAATAGCGTCCGAATGAACCCGTCCTTCATCGGTAATTCGACGCCGAGAATGTGAGAGGCGAGCAGCCATTCCGCCTCCATGCAGCTATTGGATTCGACCATTCCGACCCAAAAGCCGCCTTCCTGCTGGTTGCGAAGAAGCCAGTCCAAAGCGGCATTGAGAGTTTGCTGGGCGCGTTCGTTCAAGGCGGCGGATTCCAGGTTTCGGCAGAGGGATGGCGCTTCTAGCGCGCCTCGGCGTTTACGCCAATCGCGTCGAGCCAGCGCGGCGCCCTGGAAACGCCCGCCCTCGCGCTTGTTTTTGCCCCCCTTGCGGCTTAAGTTCAGGGCACGTGGAATGGATTGGGCTCGCATTCGGCCGCACGCCGCAGGCGATCGAATCGACGGAGGTTGTCGTGATGGGTTTCAGCATGCAGCATCTGCTGCTTTTTGCGGTGATCGCGCTATTGCTTTTCGGCGGTCGCGGCAAGATTTCCGAGATCATGGGCGATTTCGCTAAGGGCATCAAATCGTTCAAGAAAGGCTTGGCCGACGACGATACGGCCGCCAATCCGCCGGCGAAACCTGCCGGCGCCATTGAAAGTCGCGCCAGCCAGCCGGTTGAAACGACCGACCAGCGTAAAGTCGGCTGATCTTAGAAAGAGCGGCGCCCAAGCTTCGGCAGCCGGGCGTAGCGCGGCGCGTAAGCCCGCCGTGTGAGCCGACGAAGCAGCATGTTCGACATTTTCGATCCCAGTAAGATTTTCCTTGTCGGCGTCGTCGCGCTCATCGTCATCGGGCCGAAGGATTTGCCGCGCGTCATGCGCACTGTTGGGCAGGTCGTCGGCCGCATGCGCCGCATGGCCAATGAATTCCAGCAGCAATTTAACGAAGCGATGCGCGAGGCCGAGCTCGAGGATGTGAAGAAGGAATTGGCGGCGATGAACGAGGCCGCCAAAGTCGATGTCGAGGACGTCGACGTTTCGTTCGATCCCGCGCACCTGACCCAGCACGACACGCCCAAAGCGCTCGAGGCCGAGAAGCCGGCCATTGAGGAACATACGATCGAGACGGCGCCCTCCGCCGAGCAGAAGACGACTGAGACAGCGCCCGTCGAAGAGCGGCGCGAGGCGGATCTCGACGACGTCAAACGGGAACTGGCGGCGCTCGGCGCTGCGGGTAAGACCGATCAAGCCGCCAAACCCGCTGATGCGCCAGACGCGCAGCCGTCGCAAACCGAGCTTGCCGAAAGCGCTCCGCGCGAGGCTCGCGCGTCATGACCGAAGCCGACATCGAGGCGACCAAGGCGCCGTTGATGGATCATCTGATCGAGCTGCGGGCGAGGCTGATCCGATCGCTTTTCGCCTTTCTCGTCGCCTTCATCATCTGCTTCTACTTTTCGCGCACCATCTACAACATCCTGACGCTGCCCTATGTGCATGTCGTCGGGGCTGAGAATGCGAAACTGATCGCGACGCATTTCCTCGAACAGTTCTTCACCAATATGAAGCTCAGCATGTTCGGCGCGGCGGTGATCGCCTTTCCGATCATTGCCGTGCAGATTTATAAATTCGTCGCCCCAGGCCTGTACCGAAACGAGCGTCAGGCTTTTCTGCCGTACCTTGTCGCGACGCCGGTCTTCTTCGCGCTTGGCGCCGTGCTCGTCTATTTCGCGGTCATGCCGCTGCTGATCCGCTTTTCGGTCTCGTTGCAACAGGTCAATCAGCCGGGCGAGGCGACGATCGAATTGCTGCCCAAGGTTAATGAATATCTCTCGCTGATCATGACCTTGATCTTCGCCTTTGGCATCGCTTTCCAATTGCCGGTGATACTCACCCTGCTCGGGCAGATCGGCGTTATCGATTCAGCTTTTCTGCGCTCCAAGCGACGCTACGCGATCGTCATCGTTACGGGTATTGCGGCGATCCTGACGCCGCCAGACATTCTCAGCATGTGCTCCCTCGCCGTGCCGATGCTGCTGCTCTACGAAGGCGCGATATTCGCCGTGCAAATGGTGGAGAAGAAACGCTTGGCGGACAAATCGTCGACCTGACGAACCTCAGCCTCGCTTTTCCTTTTTC
>JASLHV010000162.1 GCA_030153205.1 Roseiarcus sp.
AGTAGAAAGGCGCCGAGATCGAGCCATGAATACCCTCGATCACCGCCCAGCGCCGACGCAGCAGCTCGCTATATTCTCCTTCACAGGCGGACATCAAATTCCGATGCAAAGCGTCCGACGGCTGAAGAGAATGCAATTGGAAGCCGATATCGTTCATGAGTTCCGCCAGGACCGAACTCTCTCCGGTTCGAGGGATAAGCGATGGGTCGGGATAAGCGACGCCGGTCGGCGGCGCTTCTGAAGGCCATGTGCTGGCGATTACCGCCGCGACATAGCTGCGCAATTGTTCGCGCATATGCTGCGTCTCGGGACCATAGTTGCGCATGCAACGATCGAGCTGAGCGAGCTGGCCGGCATAGGCGCCCCGCGCGCTATAGGCGACGTCAAAGCCTGATTTGACGGAAGTCGTCAGGAGGCCGAGCACGATCGCGGTGAAAGTCACCAGCAGAGTGATGGCGAGACGCACGAGTTCGATCGAGTCGAGCGATTTGTGCTTTTCAGGCAGACGGGAATTGATGAAGAACCCCGCCGCGGCGCTCGCGCAGAGTAGCATCAAGAGGAAAAGCGAGGATCCGAAATTGCGCATGCCCAAGCTTGTTCGCTGTTCTGCGAGAGCGTCGGCTCAGTAAATCCGCCTCCCCGTTAAGCAGTCAAGCTATCGCCTTCAGAATAATGAAGCTTCATCAAGCGGAATTCGTGCCGAATTAGCGTTCTTTCAAATCAGATACATATTTACTTGCGACGATGCTACGCGCCTGCACGGCGGCCACCCCGAATATGAATCGATCATTCACGTACCCGCAGGCCTGGCCGGGCGGCTCAACGCCTTACCCCGTCGCAGCGCGTTTCAGCCTGACGATTGCATTGTCCAGCGCGCTCAAAAAGTTCGAACGGTCGCGCGGCGAAAAGGCCTTCGGGCCGCTCGTCGTCTCGCCGGTCGAGCGCAAATGATCCATGAGGTTCCGCGTCGCTAGCGCCATGCCAATCGAACTTTCCGTGAAACGACGGCCGGTCGCGGTCAGAACATCCGCGCCCGCCTTGACGCAACGGCTCGCCAACGGAATGTCGGCGGTGATCACGATGCTCGTTGGCCCGACGCGAGTCGCAATCCAGTCATCGGCGACGTCTGGGCCGGCCGAGACCACGACCTGTTCGATCAAGGGATCGCGGGGAACCCTCATGAAGCCATTGGCGACAACATAGGTTTTCAGGCCGTAACGGGCCGCGACGCGATAGATTTCGTCTTTCACCGGGCAGGCGTCGGCGTCGATGAAGATTTCAATCGGCATGGCGCTTCTGGAATGTGAACAACATTTTTCGGAACCATCGATAGCGCTTCGCATTGGTGCATCATGGAATTCATTGGAATGGCGCTGAAATGCAAGCTGTCTATCCGTCCAGACGAGCCGTCGAATATCGCCGACAGGCGCGACTTTGCGTGGTGAAATCAGAGGAAGTCGCGACCCCGGAGGCGCGGGCGATTTTCGCCAGTCTCGCCTTTCATTGGGCGCGCCTCGCCGAGCAAAGCGAGAAATCGAACGCTTCGTCGGTGAGCGAGATGCCGGAAGCGACGGTCATTGTCATGCGGCCGCGCGGGCCTGGCCGTTGACGCACTCGTCCTTTCTTCGCGACCGCGATTGTTCAAATCGTTAACTCATTGATATTACGCATTTCATCGAAATAACAATTGATGGATATTTCGCGTCTTGCCCTTTTATCGGCAGTCGGACCCGTGCTATGGCCCGGTTCATGCGGAAGCTGCGACGACGATTCTCTTCCCCGATGCCCCGATGAACGGCGCGGGCCGTCCGACTCCTTTCCCGTCCTTTCGCTGAATTCCGCTATGCCCGACATTCCGCTTGTGCTCGAAGCCGAGACGCCCGCCGACGCCGAGGCGGTCGAAAGACTCAATGAACGCGTTTTTGGACCCGGTCGCTTCGCCCGCACCGCCTACCGATTACGCGAGACGACGCCGCCGGATCTGAGCCTATCCTTTGTGGCGCGGGTCGGTTCGCTCCTTGTCGCCGCCAACCGGATGACGCCGATCTTCATCGGCGCGACGCCGGCCTTTCTGCTCGGCCCCCTGATCGTCGAGCCTGTCTTTCGTTCACAAGGCATCGGCGAGGCGCTGGTCGCCCGTTCGCTCGAGGCCGCGAAAGCGGCGGGCGCGACGCTCAGCATTCTCGTCGGCGACGAGCCGTATTATGGACGCATGGGCTTCAAACGTACGCCCGCGGGACGCCTGCAAATGCCAGGACCCGTCGATCCCGCGCGCTTGCTCTATTGCGAGATTGCGCCCGGCGCATTCGAAGGCGTGCAGGGGCCGGTGCGCGGCGCGTAAGCCTTGAAGGCGCCGAGCAGGATCTATTCTCAGCCGACGACGCCCTTGTCTCTCAGCGCAGCGATCTCGTTTTCGCCGAGACCGAGCCCGCCGAGCACGGCGTCGCTGTCCTCGCCGAGGGCGGGCGCGGCGCGCTCGACGCGCAGCGGTTCGCCATCGAACAGCATCGGCGCGCGCAGATGCGGCACGGTTCCGGCAGCGGCGGTTTTTGACGGCAGGGTTACGCGCATGCCGCGCGCCTCTACTTGCGGATCGGCGAAAACATCGGCGACCGAGTTGATCGGCCCGGCCGGCACGACCGCTTTCTCCAGCGCGGCCAGAAGATCGGAGCCGCGAAAGCTTTGGGTACGCTCCTCGAGCAAGGCGATGAGAGTTTCGCGATTAGCGATGCGGTCGGCGTTGCTACGAAATCGCGGATCGTCGGCAACCGCTTCGACGCCGAGCACGCGGCAGAGATCGCGCGTCTGGCGATCATTGCCCGTCGCGATGATGATATGTCCGTCGGCGACTTTGAAGACCTGGTACGGAACCAGATTGGGATGCGCGTTGCCGAGACGGCGCGGCGAGCGTCCGGAAACCAGGTAATTCAGCGCCTGGTTGGCCAGTACGGCGACCTGCGCGTCCATCAGGGCCATGTCGATATGGGCGCCTTCGCCCGTCGTCGCGCGGCGGCCCAAGGCGGCTTGGATCGCGATCACGGCGTAAAGACCACAGATGATATCGGCATAGGCGACGCCAGGCTTTTGCGGCTCGCCATTGGGCTCGCCGGTGAGATCCATGATCCCGCCCATGCCCTGGATCATGAAATCGTAGCCGGCGCGCTTTGAATAGGGACCGGTCTGGCCGAAACCAGTAATGGAGCAATAGACAAGACGCGGGTTGATCTTCTTCAGACTGGCGTAGTCGAGACCATATTTGACGAGGCCGCCGGTTTTGAAATTTTCGATCAGGACGTCGGCGCCGGACGCCAGGCGGCGTATAATGTCCTGTCCCTCGGGTCGTTCGAAATCGACGGCGATCGATCGTTTGCCGCGATTGCAGGAATGATAATAGGCGGCGTCGCCGCGGGCGCCGTCGGCGGTCGCGACAAAAGGCGGACCCCAGCCGCGCGTATCGTCGCCGCTTCCGGGACGTTCGACCTTGATCACTTCGGCGCCGAGATCGGCGAGCGTCTGTCCCGCCCAAGGACCGGCGAGGATGCGGGCAAGTTCGAGAACCTTCAAACCTTCAAGCGGTTTCAAGAGAAGTATTTCTCCGGCGGGTGACGGGTTCGCGCTTTCCCTTGCCGGAGAAATTGACGGCGCACAAGCCTCAGTCCGGGTTCAGGTCGGCGTCGTCGCGAGGCGCAGTATGACTTCGCGACGGCGCGGCAGGATGAAGTGAATGAGCACGGTCGCAATCGCGTAGACGCTGGCGCACGCAAAGAAAACCACTGTGTAATTGTTTCCGGTCGCGTCGAGCACGCGGCCAACCGCCGCGGAGGAAAAGGCGCCGGCGATCGAACAGACGCCGCCGGCAAGGCCGACCGTCGAACTGACGGCGCCTTTCGGCATTGTGTCGGAGACCAGCGTGAAGAGATTGGCGGAAAAGCCTTGATGGGCCGCCATGGCGAGGCCGATCAGCAGCACCGCGCTCCACAGGCTGTCACGCGATGGAGCCATGAACACCGGCAATGTGCAAATCGCGCAGGCCAGCAGCGCAAGCTTGCGCGCTGTGAAAACCTCAATGCCGCGCTTGATCAGCGCCGACGAAAGCCAGCCGCCCCCAATCGAGCCGATATCGGTCAGAACATAGATCACCACCAGGGGCAGCCCGACCGCCATCAGCGACACGTGAAACTTGCTGTTGAGAAAGCTCGGCACCCAATTGTTATAGAACCACCATGCCGGATTGGTGAGCGCGCCGCCGATGATATAGACCCAGGTTCCGCGATAAGTGAGCAATTCGCGCCAAGGAGCCTTCTTGGTCGCAACTTCGGGATCCTGCTCGATATAAGCGAGTTCTTCCGGGCTCACTTTCGGATGCTGCGCGGGCGGGCGATAGAGGACCAGCCAGAACGCTACCCAGACGAGGCCAATGAGGCCGGTGACGTAGAAGGCCATCTGCCAGCCTGCGAGCGACACCACCAGGGCGCCTATCAGCGGGGCGAGCATTGCGCCGATGTTGGAGCCGGAGTTGAAAATCCCGGTCGCGAAAGCACGGTCACGCACAGGAAACCAGGTCGCGACCGCCTTGATGCAGGTCGGAAAATTGCCGCCCTCGGCTACGCCAAGCACGATGCGGGCGACGATGAAGCCAGTCACCGAGGCGACCATGCCATGGGCCGCCGACGCTAGGCACCACAGCGTCGCGGCGATGGCGAGACCAAGGCGAATGCCGACCTTGTCCGTGAGCCAGCCCATACCGGCATAACCAAAAGCATAGGCGATGGCGAAAAAGAAAAGGATGTCGCCAAAATCGGTTTCGCTGAAATGCAGATCGCCTTGGATCGTCGGCTTGAGGACGCCGAGGATGTTGCGATCCATGTAATTTATCGCGGTGATCACGAAAAGCAGCCCGCAAATGACCCAACGATATTTGCCGGCCGGCGGTGGCGGGGTCGATTTCGCTGACGGGGCGCTCCCTTGGAGCATTCAAATCCTCCAAATTTTTATCGCCAGCTCGCCCGGCATTACTTTTAAATATCGTAAATTCGTAGTGGGCCCGCTCAAGCGTGTCAAACGAGGTCAAAAGAACGCCGGCGACGTACCCGATGAGCCCGGCGATAGGCCAACGCACCGTACCACCGGCGTTCGGAACGGGTCCCGGTCTGGCCGAAACCGGTGGTCGGGCAATATGCCTCGCCGTTCAGATTACGCGGCGAACTTTCTTGCGCCGGCGACGGCGATAAGGGTTCGGCGTCCACGGACAGTGGCGGCGAATTCGCCGGAACTGTCAGGGCGGGCCTAACCGTACAAAGGCTCCACGCGTTTAGGTCATAAACGCCATGCGCCGGGGGCCGTGACGCGCGATCGATCGGGCTGTATGCTGAAAATGAACGAGAAATGGGGGGAAATATCATATGACTAATATGCAGCGTTTCGTTGGGCGCGGGGCCGTCGTCACTGGCGGCGGTTCGGGCATCGGTCTCCGGACGGCCCAGCGCCTGGCGAGCGAAGGCGCCACGATCGCCCTCTGGGACGCCGATATGGCGAGGCTCGAAGCCGCCAAGGCGACGCTGGACGGCAAGGCGCATCTCGTCCGTCTCGATATCAGCGATGCTAACGCCGTTAAGGACGCTGCCGCGGCGAGCGAGGAAGCGCTCGGCCGTATCGATGTTCTCGTCTGTTCGGCCGGCGTCGCCGGAAAGAACGCGCTCGTCGTCGACTATCCAGTCGAGGAATGGCGGCGCGTCATCGACATCAATCTCAACGGGCTTTTCTACTGCAACCGGTTCATCGCCCCTTACATGACGAAGCGCGGCTATGGCCGGATCGTCAATATTTCATCGATCGCCGGCAAGGAAGGCAATCCGACGGCCTCGGCCTATTCGGCCTCCAAGGCGGCGGTGATCGGTCTGACCAAATCGCTTGGCAAAGAGCTCGCCAAGACAGGCGTGACGGTCAATTGCATCACGCCGGCCACGGTCGAAACGCCGATCCTCGCCCAGGTCAGCCAGGCCCATATCGACTATATGCGCTCGAAAATCCCGATGGAGCGCTTCGGCACCGTCGACGAAATGGCCGCGATCATCTCCTGGCTGGCGAGCGAGGAATGCTCCTTCACGACCGGCGCGGCGTTCGACGTTTCCGGCGGACGGGCGACGTACTAAAGAGCGGCGTGCAGGCGGGCGCCGCTGAAAGCGCCTTGCGTCCCAACCTCTCGCGCTCATGCCGCCGCTTCGCCGATCATCCCGGCGACAGCGATCGCGGTAAGGTCCTCTCCCGACGCGGCGATGATCTGCACGCCGCGCGGCATGTTGTCGGGGCCAAGGCCGACCGGCGCCGCAACGGCGGGGAGGCCGGCGCTGCTCGCCAGCGAAGACCAGACGAGAAAATCGAGATACGGCCGGGCGCCGCCATTGACCATCAGTTTACGCTGATGAACGTCCGGCGTCGGGTCGTGGCGTATCGCGCCGACGGGCGCCGGCGGACAGAGGACCACATCGTACCGTTCGAAGAAGCGCGCCCAATGGGCTTGCAGTTTACGACGGCGCAATTCGAGATCGCGATATTCGCCGGGCGTAATGCGAACGCCGCGCGCCTGCAGCGCTTGATGCGAGAGATCGCCGCGTTTGTAGCGCGAGGCGCTCGCCGCCATCTTGTCGCGCAAGGATCCCGGCAGCCCCCAGCCGACGACGGCGTGATTGTAGAGGGAGAAAACCTCGAAGGCTTCTTCGAAGGCGAAGGCCGGCCGCGCGCTTTCGTCGACGATCGCGCCCCGGGCGGCGAGCCGGCGCGCCGCCTCCCTGACCGGGGCGACGACGCTGGCGTCGGTTGCGGCGAAACGATCTTCCGCCCAAAGCGCGATGCGTAAATCCTTGGCGCTTGTCGCGCGGGACGGTCGCAGAGGCGGCGGCGCCGCGGCGTGGCGCGGGCCGGCGACAATCTCCAGCATGAGTTTGAGATCGGCCGCCGAACGGGCGAGGGCGCCGGCGACGAGGCAATCGGGGTCGCGTTCGGTCCGCTTGGCCGGCGGCGGCGGCGTGTGGCCATAGCTGGTGACGAGGCCCCAGGTCGGCTTCAGCCCGTAGAGGCCGCAGGCGTGAGCCGGCCAGCGGCACGAACCGCCGAGATCCGAGGCGAGCTCCAAAGCCGACATGCCGCTCGCCACCGCCGCCGCGGAGCCGCCCGAGGACCCGCCTGGCGAGAAAGCGACGTCAAACGGGTGATTGGTCACGCCGTAAAGCGGATTGAAGGTTTGAAAATCGGCGGCGAAAGTCGGGACATTGGTCTTGCCGAGAAGGATCGCGCCAGCCGCGCGCAGCCGCGCGACGGCCGGCGCATCAGCCTCGGGCCGGCGCTCCTTCAGGGCGGGGACGCCGCCGCTTGCGGTAAAGCCGGCGACGTCAAAAACGTCTTTGATCCCGATCGGCAGGCCTTCGAGGGCCCGCGCCTCCCCTTTGGCGCGACGGGCGTCGGCCGCTATGGCGGCGGCGCGCGCCGCCTCGGCATCGAAGGCGCAGAAGGCGTTGATCTCAGGGTTGCGAGCCTCGATGCGCGCCAGCGCCGCATCGACGAGTTCGCGGCTGGAAATCTCGCCTTGTTGCAGCTTTTCGAGAAGAAGCGTCGCGGGTTCGAGAAGAAGATCGGTCATCGGGCGTCCGGATCGGGGCGCGAAAACTCGCTTGCGTCTCGGCAAAAAGCAACCGGCCTGTCCGGCGGGAATGACAGGTCGCCTCGCGATTGCTATGTGCGGGCCGACGTCGCCTAAGAAGGTCGCCATGCCCATCAACGCCATCCTGTTCGATAAGGACGGGACTCTGATCGATTTCAACAAGACCTGGGGGCCGGCGACTTACGCCGTCATGCTCGCCCTCGCCAAGGGCGACCAGGCCGCCCTCCTCAGACAGGCCGAGGCGCTGCATTTCTCAATCGAAACGCAGCGTTTCCTCCTGACCTCGCCTTTGATCGCCGGCTCTTCCGCACAATATGGCGCGCTATGGGGCGAAGCGCTCCGCCGCAACGACCATGACGCGCTCAAGCTGGAAATCGATGCGCTCACCGCCGTCGAATCCTTGCGACATTTGTCGCCGATCGGACAGCCGCGCGACATTCTCGTCGCCCTGAAAGAACGCGGGCTGCGGCTCGGGGTCGCCACGAACGATTCAGAAGCAAGCGCGCGCCGCCAGACCGAAGCGTTGCAAATCGCCGACCTTCTCGATTTTGTCGCAGGGTACGATTCCGGCCATGGCGGCAAGCCGGATCCCGGCATGGTCCACGCCTTCGCGCGCCAGGCCGGCGTCGCGCCGAGCGAGATCGCGATGGTCGGCGACACGCTGCACGATTTGCGCGCCGCGCGCGCCGCCGGCGCGATCGCGGTCGCGGTCCTGACCGGGCCGGCGACCATCGTCGATCTTGCGGACGAGGCCGACCACGTGCTCGCCGACATCGGCGAACTGGCGGCC
The DNA here is from genome assembly GCA_030153205.1 of Roseiarcus sp. Lineage (GTDB taxonomy): Bacteria > Pseudomonadota > Alphaproteobacteria > Rhizobiales > Beijerinckiaceae > Roseiarcus. The sequence continues at coordinate 8,448 of JASLHV010000162.1, forward strand.
TGGGTCGAGAAGCTTGCGGCCGCGCCGGTCGCGGCGGCGCTGGCGCGCGCTGTCACGGCCTGAGCGTCTCTATCCGCGCGCGCGGACCAAATCGCGCGCCTCGGTCAGCAATTGGTCCAGCGACGACAGCTTCCCCGCCGGCAGCCTGCCGATCGTCTCGGCGACAAAGCGGCGCTGGCAGGCGATGGCCTTTTCCGCCGCCTCGCGGCCTGCCGGGGTGAGATAGATCGCATGCTGGCGCCTATCAGCGACGATCGGCCGGCGCTCGACGAGGCCGGCGGCGACCAGGCGGTCGACGAGGCCCGAAATATTGCCCTTGGTGACATAGAGCCGCTCGGCCAGGGCCTGCTGGCTGATGCCTTCCCGCTCGGTGAGCGTCGTCAGCACATCGCATTGCGGGACGGAGAGGCCGAGGTGACGCAGCCGGTCGGAGACGGCGACCCGCATCCGAGTCTCGAGGCGCATCAGGCGGAACCATACTTTGATCGCTTCGCTCTCGCCCGTCTCTTCACTCATCCGCCCGCCTTTCGCGGCGCAAATCCACCGCCCGTTCATGGTAACGACCGTCGCGGCGACGGGCAATTTGCCATAAGCCGCGGGGCTCGGCATGCTACAAGGCGATAAAGTAAGAACCCAGCGGATCGTCGCGGGGCGATAAGGCGAATTGGTTGGGAGGCGCTGATGTTCGGATTGATGCAGGATTGGCCGCTGTTGCTGCATAAGGTGATCGATTTTGCGGCGATCCAGCATGGCGGCCAGGAGATTGTCACGCGGACGATCGAAGGTCCGATCGAACGCACGAACTATCGGGAAATCCGCAAGCGCGCATTGCAGGGCGCCCAGCGTCTCGCGCGGGACGGCGTCAAACTCGGCGATCGCGTCGCGACTCTCGCTTGGAATACGTCCCGCCATCTCGAGGCGTGGTACGCGATCGTCGGCGTCGGCGCGATTTACCATACGGTCAATCCGCGGCTCTTTCCCGATCAGATCGCCTGGATCGTCAATCACGCCGAAGATCGGATGATGATGGTCGATCTCACCTTCGTGCCCTTGCTCGAGGCGCTCGCGGACAAATTGCCGACCATCGAACGGTACATCATCCTGACCGACGCCGCGCATATGCCGGCGACCAAGCTGAAGAACGCCGTCGCCTACGAGGAATGGCTCGCTGAGGCCGACGGCGATTTTCGCTGGGCGGAATTCGACGAGCGTACCGCGGCGGGCCTTTGCTACACGTCAGGCACGACGGGCAATCCCAAGGGGGTCCTCTATTCGCATCGGTCGAACGTTCTCCATTCCCTGGCCTCGACCGGCGGCGACGGATTGCAAGTTCTTTCCAGCGATTCGGTACTGCCCGTCGTCCCGATGTTTCACGCCAATTCGTGGTCGCTTGCTTTCTCCTGCCCGATGAAGGGCGCGAAAATGGTCATGCCCGGCGCCAAGCTCGACGGCGCTTCGGTCTATGAATTGCTCGAAACCGAGCGCGTCACTTTCACCGCCGCGGTGCCGACCGTGTGGCTGATGCTGATGCAATATATGCAGAAGAACAATTTGAAGCCCTCGACGCTGAAGATCGTCGGCATCGGCGGTTCGGCTTGTCCGCCAGAAATGATCCGCGCGTTTGAAGAGGATTACGGCGTCGAAGTGCGTCACGCCTGGGGCATGACGGAGATGAGCCCGGTCGGCTCGACCGGCGCCATCAAGCCCGTCGTCGCCAATTTGCCGCACGACAAAATCCTCGCGCTCAAAGCCAAGCAAGGCTGGGCGCCGTTCGGCGTCGAAATGAAAATTACCGATGACGACGACAAGAGCCTGCCTTGGGACGGCGTAAAGTTCGGCCATCTGAAGGTCGCCGGCTTCGCCGTGGCGAAAGCCTATTTCAAAGGCGAAGGCGGGGACATACTCGACAAAAACGGCTTCTTCGATACCGGCGACGTCGCCACGATCGATCCCAATGGGTACATGCAGATCACCGACCGCGCCAAGGACGTCATCAAGTCAGGCGGCGAATGGATTTCCTCGATCGATATCGAGAATATCGCGGTCGGTCATCCCGACGTTGCGGAAGCCGCGGTCATTGGCGTCGCCCATCCGAAATGGGACGAACGGCCTCTACTCATCATCGTCCCGAAGGAAGGCAAGCATCCCGAGCGTGACTCCGTTCTCAGTTATCTCAATGGCCGGATTGCGAAATGGTGGATGCCCGACGACGTGCAAATGGTAAATGAAATCCCGCATACTGCGACGGGAAAAATCAACAAGCTTAAACTGCGCGAAACTTTTGCGAAGTATCGTCTGCCCGCGACTTGATCGCGTCCCCTAAGCACAGCGCCAATGCGGTCTGCATAGGTTTTGGCGGGCGCCGTTCGAGCGCGTGAAATCGGTATTGGACGAACAATTCATTTCTATTCGCCCGCTTGGGTCTTTTTAAGCCTTGCGATCCTCTTGAATGTTTCTCCAATTTTTTTTGAGGTGAAACGTGCATAATTTGTTTACGCCCGCTGGCGGCGCCGCCGCGGCCGCGATCAGACCTCCTCCGCATTTCTTCGGCGACGGCCGGCGTTTTGTGCGCCTCTTGATCAGGGGCGGCTTGCTGCAACTGATCACCTTCGGCTTCTACCGGTTCTGGCTGATGACTGATATCAGACGCCATTTGTGGTCGGCGACGACGATCGGCGGCGACGAACTGGAATATACCGGGCGCGGCCGAGAGCTTCTGGTCGGCTTTCTCTTCGCCATCGCCATTCTCGCGCCGATATTCCTGCTCTACTTTCTCGCCGGTATCGAAGCGGAGCGGTACAAAGCTTTCGCGAGCGTTCCGCTTTACGTGATCCTCTATGTTTTCGGGCAATTCGCGGCCTATCGTGCGCGGCGCTATCGATTGACGCGCACGGTTTGGCGCGGCGTACGCTTCTGGATGTCCGGCAGCGGTTGGGCTTACGCTTTTCGCTCCATCGTCTGGACCGCT
>JASLHV010000223.1 GCA_030153205.1 Roseiarcus sp.
CCGTTAACCTTGCCCGAACCGCAAGTTGAGTCTATCGCTTGGCCAGGGGCCCTTAAGTCGTCATGTTGAATATTCTCACGCCTCAGATGAAATCCAAGCTCGTCGTCTCGATTGGTTTCGAGAAGGCGATGCGGCGGCGCTATCAACTGAAGCAGTGGAACGAGACATTAAAATCCGTCACAAAATTCGCGAGGCCCGGCTATTGGGCCTCGGTGAGGGAATATGAAAAATTCGCGCGCGACGGCCATAAACTTGTTCAGGTCTCACACCCCGATCGAATCGGTCACCTCTGCATTGAAGTCGATGCGCTGCTCAAGAACCTGATGCTGCAGGGTCGGGACACCAAGAATCTCGTCTTGGTCGATTTGAAGGACCGTTTCGCCAATACACATATCGTGGAATACTACAAAAAATACCTCGCGGTGGCGGAAGCGCCTCCCGCTGCGGATTTTATTCGCGCTTATGGCGATCCCGATAAGGTCGTGCTCGAAACCCGTCCCTATGCTCTGGCGTTGTTTGGATCGGCGCGAGTCTACGACGTCTATTCGCGATGGGGCGATCGTGCGCCCTTGTTCGAATTGTCGCCGACCGACAACAAGGCTTTGCGCGATTACTTGCGCGAATCCGGGATGCCGGACGACGCTTGGTACGTTTGCCTTCACGCCAGGGAAGGCGGCTACAATTCGAAATATGAAGTCATGCACCGCTACCGCAATGTCGACATCGCGAGCTATGGGCAGGCCGTCGATGAAATCGTCCGTCGCGGCGGATGGTGCGTTCGCGTCGGCGATTCCTCGATGCGACCGCATCCGCCACATCCGCGCGTGATCGATTATGCTTTGAGCGCGCGCAAGTCGCCGCAATTGGACGTCGCTCTGCCGGCCGCTTGCCGGTTCTTCCTCGGCTCGGCATCAGGGGCCTTCAATCTCGCCGATATATTCGGCCGCCCCTGCGTAGTGACGAACACCGCTCCGCTCTCCAGCGCCTACGCGCTGAAGGCGGCGGACATTGCCATTGCGCAGAGGCTGCGCGATCGCAATGGCCGCTATCTCGACTTTGCGGAGATCATGCAAGGCGAAGCCGGCGAGTTTCGCCTTGGCGAACAATTCGTCGCCCATGGTCTCGAATGTGTGCCGAACTCGCCCGAAGACATCCGGGACGTCGTCGTCGAAATGATGGATCGCCTCGACGGTACGGCGACGTACACGGATGACGACAGGCGACGTCAGCAGGAATTTCGCGCGCTCTTTCGAGACGGGCATTATTCCTACGGCGCGGCGTCGAGCATTGGACGAGACTATTTACGAAAATACGCCGCTTGAGCCGGGCGCCCCCGGTCAAACCTGCGGCATTGCCTGCGCCGCTTTCACGCCGCTCAGCGGATTGTTCTCGTCCCAGGCATAGGTCAACGTCTCGAACCGCATTCGTCGCGTATCGATGAGCAGCAGCCGGCCGACAAGGCCGGCGTCGCCATCCTCGAAGCCGCCGACGATCTCGCGAATGACCTCCAGCGCCATGAGAGAGCCGACAAGCCCCGCCAGCGCGCCGAGCACGCCGGCCTCGGCGCAAGCCGGGACCATGCCGGGCGGCGGCGGTTCGGGGAAGAGACAACGATAGGTTGGATATGGCACGCCCTCATCGTTGCGCGCATAAGGCTTGAGCGTTGTCAGCGAGCCGTCGTATTCGCCGATCGCCGCTGTCACCAACGGCCGGCGCTCGTGGAAACAGGCGTCGGAAACAATGTAACGCGTCGCGAAATTGTCCGAGCCGTCGGCGATGACATCATGGGTTGAAACCAGCGCGCGGACATTGGTCTCGTCGAGCCGCGCGCCGATCTTCTCCACGCGCACATGAGGATTGAGCCGCGCAATCGCCGCCGCCGCACTGTCGACTTTCAGCCGGCCGACGTCGCCCGTCGTGTGCAAGATCTGACGCTGCAGATTGGACAAGGACACGATGTCGTCGTCGACGATTCCGATGAGGCCGACCCCGCCCGCGGCAAGATATTGGATCAAGGGCGAGCCAAGGCCGCCCGCTCCGACGACCAGAACGCGGGCGTTTTTAAGCTTGTTTTGTCCTGGACCGCCGACCCCGCGCAGAACAATATGGCGGGCGTAGCGTTCGATCTCTTCGCTGGAAAGCGTCATTGCGGCACCATTTAATCGCCATCGGCGCGCGCAAGCAATGTCGCCGCTGATCTGACGGCCGTCGAAAGGAATTCCCATGGCGCATGAAGACCCCATCGTCATCGTCGGCGCGGCCAGGACGCCAATGGGCGGCTTCCAGGGCGATCTCAAGGATGTCAGCGCGCCGGCCTTAGGCTCAGCGGCGATTGCGGCAGCGCTCGAACGCGCGGGCGCCAAGCCGGAGTCGATCGAGGAGATTTTGTTCGGCTGTGTCCTGCCGGCCGGCCAAGGTCAGGCCCCCGCGCGGCAAGCCGCTCTCGGCGCTGGTCTACCCATGGCCGCCGGCTGCACGACCGTCAACAAGATGTGCGGCTCGGGCATGAAAGCGACGATGCTGGCGCATGACTTGATCCTCGCCAGCGCCGCGGAGACGATCATCGCTGGCGGCATGGAGAGCATGAGCAACGCGCCCTACCTTCTCGATCGCGCGCGTTCGGGTTACCGCATGGGCCATGGCAAGGTTCTCGATCACATGTTTCTCGACGGGCTCGAGGACGCCTATGACAAAGGCCGCCTCATGGGAACCTTCGCCGAGGATTGCGCGGAACTCTATCAATTCACCCGCCAAGCGCAGGACGAATTCGCTATTTCCTCGCTGCAGCGCGCCCAAAAGGCAATGCGCGACGGCGCCTTCAAGAGCGAGATCGTACCAGTCACGGTCAAGAGTGGTAAGACCGAGCGCGTCGTGAGCGAGGACGAACAGCCGCCGAAGGCCAAGCCCGACAAGATACCCAATCTGCAACCCGCCTTCCGCAAGGACGGAACGGTCACCGCCGCCAATTCAAGTTCGATTTCCGATGGCGCAGCGGCGCTTGTCCTCATGCGTCGCTCGACGGCCGAGAAGCGCGGGCTGAAACCCCTGGCGACAATTGTCGCGCATACTTCGCACGCCGATCTACCGAACCTTTTCCCGACGGCGCCGATCGGCGCGATCAAGAAACTGTACGAAAAGACGGGGTGGTCGGGTTCCGACGTCGATCTCTATGAAATCAACGAGGCTTTCGCCGTTGTAACGATGGCCGCCATGCGCGATCTGCGCTTGTCGCATGATAAGGTGAACGTCAATGGCGGCGCCTGCGCGCTCGGTCACCCAATCGGCGCTTCTGGCGCTAGGATCATCGTGACCCTGCTTGCGGCGCTCGAAGACCGCGATTTGAAGCGCGGGGTTGCGGCGCTTTGCATCGGCGGTGGCGAAGCGACGGCGATCGCGATCGAGCGAATGCATTGAGGACAGCCTGGCGCGAAGCGACGAAACAATCCAAGAATCTCTGCGGTTTCTCGGTTGCTTCGTTTCGCTCGCAGTGGCGCTGTCGTTCGATCTACCGGCCGCGCCTAAATCACACGCACCGTCGCCTGCGGGAACGAGAGCTGTTCTCGCGCGCGCCATTCGTGCGTCACGTAGTTCAAGATCACCGAACGGCGCACGCCCTGTATCAGCCGCTTCTCGAAACCATGCCAAGTATTGTCGGCCGGCACGAAAATCATCGCGCCGCCGCGCTTGAATGGCGAACGGCCGTAATGGCGCTCCTTGCTCCAATAAATATCCGTGCCGAGGTCCTCATGGCCAGGGCCTTGCGACAGATAGATGAGGCAGGTGAATTTCTTCACGCCGAGGTCGGAATGCGGCTCGAGCCAGAAGCCGTCGACGTCCTGGGCATATTCCAGGCGCAAAAACGTATCGTCGATCGGCGCGTCGAACGTATCATGGATCAATCGAATGATTTGTTGCGATTGTAGCGCTTGCGCGACACCGCGCATGACCGGAAAACGCGTCATGGCGGCGGCGTCGAAATAACTCCGCTGGTCGTTGTGCAATTCGCGCTTCCCCGAAACGCCGTCGAGCCGCGGCGCGGCGAAGGGCAGATCAGCGAGTTCGTCGGAGACATCTTCGGGAAAAACATTCTCGAGAAGATAATGCCGATAAGGCTCGTCGAAGGTACGACGCGCCGCAATGGAAGCGGCGAAAGCGTCCGCCACGCGCTGCGCGGCGGGGCTGAGCTGTTCGGACGGCGCGTGAAGCGCGGTCTGTGCTGACATCAAGATCACCCAATTCCCATCAAATTGGCCGGCAATCTAGTGTGGGCGGTCATAATGAGCAAGTACGCTTTAAGATCAACAAGTTAGAACCATTCTTATCTTATCGGCGCAACCTTAGCCTTCGTCAGCTCATGCCGAGCGCCGAAAGGTAGAGATCGAGAATCTCTTCCTCCTCGCGGCGCTTGTCTTTGTCCTGTCGGCGAATCGACACGATCTTGCGCAGCACTTTCACGTCGAAGCCGTTGCCTTTGGCCTCCGCATAAACGTCCTTGATGTCGTCAGCCAGAGCTTTCTTCTCCTCTTCGAGCTTCTCGATGCGCTCGATGAAGGCGCGCAAATGTCCCGCGTTGACGGCGTCGCTTGTCATGCTCTGGTCCGAAGAATTTTGCTTTGCAACAGGGCGCGCAGCCATGGCTTTCCTCTCGTTTGCGGTCAAGCGGTCGCCGCTCTTCATCCCCGCTGTTCTTCAAAAGCGGAGCGTTTTTCCGAAGGCGCGACTCCCGAAATCAATTCTCTCGTGCATATGCGGCAGATCGAGAATGGGCGCAATAATGCGCGCGAGGCGTTCCGCCCAATCTTCGGCGGCTTCGCGCGTCGCGATCAGATCTTGCCGCAGTTCGATCAAGGCGTTGGCGAGCCCGCGCGACGTTGCGACATCATCGATTGTATCGCCCGCCAGCGCGCCGTCGTAAGGCTCGTTATCGCCGACCAATTGATCGGCCGGTTGCAGATCGTTTTCGCGTGAGAGCGCGGCGAGCAGCGGCTCCGGCAGACGCGGATCCTTATCCCATAAAACGCCGACCTTCCATGGCCGCGGCTTGCCGCGCCAGGCCGGCGTGAAGGAATGAATTGAAATCACGACCGGTTCGCGTCCCGCCGCGCTCATGGCCTCGATGATTCGCGCGCAGGTCTCGCGATAGGGCCGCCAATAGCGATCGCGCCGCCGCGTGACTTCCGCCGCATCGATGCGCGCGTTGCCCGGCACGATCGCGCCGTCCGACAGGCGCATCACCAAGGTCGGATCGTCAGCGCCGCGATTGGGATCGATGAGGAGCCGCGAAAAGGTCGAGAGCGCCGCGGGAGCGTCCAACAATTTGGCGAGCCGCCGCGCCAGCCACGCCGCGCCAATGTCATAGGCGATGTGCCGTTCGAAGTCGCTCGCCGGCAGGCCGAGAGCGCCATAGGCCGGCGGCACGGCGTTCGAGGCGTGATCGCAAAGAATAACGGCGCCGGCCTTCGCCGAGCCGCGGATCTCTTCGACCGGCTCAAAACCCTCATGCCCAGCCATTGATTGGATCGGCGCTGAAATATCCATTAGCGGCATGTCCTTGCGCAAGCCATGCGGCGACAATAAGGAGCTTGCCGACACCGTTCTACCGCCTGCGGCTCGACATCGCGGCGCGATCCACAATCCTCATGTTGACACTGCGCTTTTCGCAACGAATATGGCGCGCCATGACGGAGCGGATGCGTGACTCGCAGCGAAAACTCAAGAGGGGGATCGGGCTTTTCGCCTGCTTCTCGGCGGCGCTCTACGCCGCTTCGCCCGCCTCCGCCGACTTTCGCATGTGCAACAACACCACGAACCGCGTCAGCGTGGCCCTCGCTTATACCGATGGCCAGAACTGGACGAGCGAGGGCTGGTGGAATCTCAAGCCGACGGACTGCGACACATTGCTGCGCGGGACTCTGGCGGCGCAATATTATTATGTCTACGCCATGGATGAACGCGGCGGCGAGTGGAAGGGCAAAGCCTTCATGTGCACGAGCGACCGCGAATTCAAAATCGACGGGCGTCAGGACTGTTTCGTGCGCGGCTTCGATCGTACCGGCTTCTTCGAAATCGACACCGGCAAGGACGCGCGCGACTGGACGGTGCAGCTCACCGATCCGAACGCCCAGTGATTTCCTCTGTCATCGTCGCGTCGAGAGAGCGTGTTTTACGCCCGCCCGTGACGCGACCTGTATAGATTTAAAAGGATAGATCGATGAGGCGGCGACGGCGCATTAAAATCATCGCGACGCTCGGCCCGGCCTCCGCCGATCGCGCGACCGTGGCCTCGCTGTTCGAAGCCGGGGCCGACGTGTTTCGCATCAATATGAGCCACGCCTCGCATGACGGCATGCGCGAGCGCGTCGCGATGATTCGCTCGCTGGAGGAAGAATACCATCGGCCGATCGGCATCCTCGTCGACTTGCAGGGACCGAAATTGCGCGTCGGCGAATTCGAGACCGGCGCCGTGCTCTTGCGCAAGGGCGACGCCTTCACGCTCGATTCGGATAAGACGCCGGGCGATCAAAACCGCGTGTGCCTGCCGCATCCTGAGATTCTCCACTCGCTCGAACCCGGCCATCGCCTTCTGATCGACGACGGCAAGGTGCTCTTGAAAGTCACCGCGGTTTCGCCGGGCAAGGCGACGACGATCGTCGAGGTCGCTGGCCGCGTGTCGAACAAGAAGGGCGTCAGCCTGCCCGATACGACGATCCCGACCTCGGCCATGACCGAGAAGGACCGCGCCGACCTCGACGCAGCGCTCGAGCATGATATCGACTGGGTCGCCCTCTCGTTCGTGCAGCGGCCGGAAGACGTCGCGGAACTCCGCATGATCGTGCGCGGACGCGCGCTCGTCATGGCCAAGATCGAAAAGCCGCAGGCAATCGCCCGGCTCGACGAGATCATGGAAGTATCCGACGCTTTGATGGTGGCGCGCGGCGATCTCGGCGTCGAAATGCCGCTCGAACAAGTGCCTGGCCTGCAAAAGAGGATCACGCGTTCGGCGCGCCGGCTCGGCAAGCCGGTAGTCGTCGCTACGCAAATGCTGGAATCGATGATTTCCTCGCCGGTGCCGACGCGCGCGGAAGTCTCTGACGTCGCGACCGCCGTCTTCGAAGGCGCCGACGCCGTCATGCTCTCGGCGGAAAGCGCGTCGGGCCAATATCCAAGAGAGGCCGTCGCGACGATGAGCCGCATCGGCGAGCAGGTCGAGTCGGAGGAAATCTATCCCGCAGTCATCACTGCGCAGCGCGCCATCCCCGAGCGCACTGGCGCGGACGCGATCGCGGTGGCGACGCGCGACGTCGCCGAAACGCTCGATCTAAGATTGATTTGCGCCTGGACGGCGTCAGGCTCGACCGGCCTGCGCATCGCCAGAGAGCGGCCACGCTCCTCGATCGTCGCCTTGACGCCGAATATTGCGACGGCGCGCCGCCTCGCGCTTGTCTGGGGCGTCCACGCCATCGTCACCGAAGACGCGCGCGACGAGCACGACATGGCCGAGCGCGCCTGTCATCACGCCATTGCCGAAGGCTTCGCCGAAGTCGGCGAACGCATCATCATCGTCGCCGGCGTGCCCTTCGGAACGCCGGGCGCGACCAACAATATGCGCATCGCCTACGTCGAGCCGCAGAGCGCGGAGCCGGCGAACGGAGCCGGCGAAAGCAAATCATAAAAGCTGCGGCTTCCGCTCACCGGCGCAAGAAAGTACATGCGCCTCACAACGCCGCGCGAACGGCCTGTCGCTCGTACATAGGTTTTCGCGCTTTCGCCCGCTTATCCGCCCTGACGATCGCCGCGACAACATCCTCCGTCGCGGAATGATGCGGGGAATGACCGACGCCGGGGAGCGTGGTCAGAACCGCGCCCGGAATATCGCGCGCGCAGCCGATGGAATGGACATGCGTAAAGACGACGCCGTCGGCGTCGCCGGTGACAATTTCGGTCGGCGCCGTGACAGAGCCGTAGCGCGCCGCCTGCGCCGTGACGAAAGGTTTCAGATCGGCCACGTCTTCGGCATTGGCGCGAAAATGCCTGGGACGAAAGACGAGTTTAAGGCCGGTAGCCTCGAGGTAATTTGCAGGAACCTTGTTAGGCAGAAAGACTTCGCGCAGGCCCGGGCGCAGCAAAACGAGTCCCGCCGGCGCCACAATGAAGCGGCAGAAGGCCAAGCCGAACGCGCCTGCGGCGGCCATCCTGTAGTGCCAATTGACGCCGCCGGGCCACGGATGACTGACCGGCGCGAGCAAGACCAATGCGCGCGTGAATTCCGGCGCATCGAGCGCCATGGCGAGCGCGACGACGCCGGCGAAGGAATGCCCGACGACGATCGCCTCGTCGACACCCTTCGCCGTCAAGACGGCGCGGATAAGCGCGGCTTGCCGCGCGGGCGACGAGGCGCGCCGGCGCGAAATACGCTCGCTCCAGCCATGGCCGGGCCGATCGACGCCAATGACGCGAAAGCCTAGGGCGGTCAGGGGCCGCGCCAGCGCCAGCATCATATCGGCGTGATTGCCTGAAGCGCCATGCAGCAAAAGTACGACGCCGTGCTCGAGGCCTTGCGCCGGCGCTTCGACGACATGCAGCGCGCCGCCTTCGATAGGGACAAGATCGCCTGTGGGCGGATAGCGCTTTTCCACCCAGCGCGCATGAATTTCGGCAAAGAGACCGAGCGCTGCGAGGATCAACAGGAAGGCGACCGCGACCCAGACAGCGGTCACAGATCCTGACCTTCCACCGCCTTGGTCAGTCGGTCGACGCTGTTCTTGATGGATTGGAGCTGCGGCGCGATCGTCAAAGCGCGGCGATAGGCCTTGAGCGCGTCGTCGCGAAAGCCGCGCCGCTCGAAGATCATCCCCATGCCGGAAAGAGCGCCAAAATGCCGCGGCTCGATTTGCAGGACATGCGCGATATCCGCCATCGAGCCCTTATCGTCCTCCAAAATGAACCGTAGCGTCGCGCGCTTGTTCCAGGCTTCCGCCCATTGCGGGTCGAGATCGATCAGCTTGTCGAGGAGCGAGGCGGCGACATCGTAGTTCTTCGCGCCCATCGCCGCCATGGCCCGCGCCATGATGAGATCGCCTGCGTCAGAACCCGAGACGAGTTCGAGCCTATCGATGGCCGCGACAAGGCCATTGGTTTCGTCTGCATCCTTGGACGCGGCGAGACGCGCAAAAAGATCATCGAGCGTTTGCGCGCGGGTGCGTGGCGGCTCGGCTTTCTCGACGGTTTTTTCGTCGGGATCGGATGGATGCGTCTGCGGCGCGGCGCGCGCGCCAAGACCGGGCTCGTCTTCGCCCGGCCGCGGCGTCAACCTTCCCCGCGGCGGCAGCGGCGCAGGCGGCATGCCCGGCAATTTGAGTGTCGGCTGATGCGACGCGTCTTGCGCAGGCGCTGGCGCGGCGTTGAGCGCCACCGCTGCGAACAGGGAAACGACGATCATCGAGCCGAGACGGATCATCGCATCAGCCTAAGCCTGGCGGCGATGGCGGTCAAAACAACCGAAGGGCCGCGGCAACGCGCGACCCTCACATTCCGGTGAAAAAGAAAGGCCGAAGGCGCGAGGCGACGATCAGCCCTGGCGCGCCTTGAAGCGCTTCTGCGTCTTGTTGATGATGTAGACGCGGCCCTTGCGGCGGACCAGTTGGTTGTCGCGATGCCGCTTGCGCAGCGATTTCAGAGAGTTACGGACTTTCATGATCCACCGGGGACTAAAGACGTCGCCCGGTCGACCCAGGGCTTGACGATTAGGAGGCGGTCCTATGCCTCATCTCGCCGCAACGATCAAGGGTGAAAGCGCTTTCGACGGGCAAACGGGCCCTTCTCCCGCTCGCGGGAAAAGGTGGCGCGAAGCGCCGGATGAGGGCAAGGCGCAGGGTTCCCTTCCCGCAAGCAGGCGGAGAGGGGTTCAAACCATCAAGCTCTCCATGAGCCTGCGCTGGCCGTCCGGGATCGGGACCGGCCTCTGGCTCGCCCTTTCAACATAAACATGGGTGTAACCGCCCTGCGCCGCGGCCTTGTCCCCTCCCTTGGCGAACACGGCCAGCAGATAGCGCACGGAAGAACGCCCGAGCCTTTCCACCGTCACCCCGACCTCGACCGGCGTTGGGAAGGCGATGCTCGAAAAGAAGGAGCAATTGCTCTCGACAACGAGACCGACCACCGAACTCGTCGCGGGATCAAGCAGCCCCGCTTCGACCAGAAGCGCATTCACCGCCGTGTCGAACAGCGAATAATAGACGATATTGTTCAAGTGCCCGTAGACGTCATTATCCGACCACCGTGTCGCGATCGGCACGAAGCGCGCGAAAGCTTCGCGCCCCAAAGGCGTCGGCCGCGCGGCGTTCTGCTCGCTCACGGCCTTTAGCTTCGTCAGACAGGTTTGCGCAGCGCGACAGCGATACGCCAGAAGGCGGCGACCAAGGCCCAGGCCAGCAATGTCTTCACCACCGTCGCTGCAAAGAACGGCGCGACGCCGAACATCCACGCCTTCTCGGGGCCGATCGATGTCGCCAGCCAGGAAAAGCCGAAAATGAAGATGAGCGCATGGCCGATTGTCATCGCCGCAAGAAGGCGCAGCGTCGAACGAGCCCAGCCGCGTTCAGCCAGGAAACCGATGAACGTCGCTGCGGCGAGAAAGCCGATGAGATAGCCG
>JASLHV010000308.1 GCA_030153205.1 Roseiarcus sp.
TGTTAGGCCAATGTTCTGGCGATGCCGAGACCGCTCCTCCGACGAGCTGACTCCTTCATCGCGTATCGATCTCCACTCCCTCGCGAAAGTTGGATCAAAATCCGACCGCCCGCACCATCCGGATAGGCGTGCTTTGCGGCACATTGACAGGCGCGCGCCTGAATGGCGGTTGCCTCCGACTTCTGATAAGAGCGCCCCGCAGAACCGGCGCGGGGCGAGTCATTTGTCGATGGATTTTTTCGTTGTATGGCCAGTTGTATTGCCACGAACTAAAGAACGCCAAACGGCCACCATGTCAAATGAAAGGCTCCTGGTCCGGACCGACGAGCTTGTTGCCCCAGCGGGTGGCGCCCCGAAGACGGATCACAGCTCCACGTCACCACTTTGGCCAGTGCTTTGAACACGAACGCTACGGCGCAAATTGACACGCCCTTTCGGCTTGGCTAATTCAGTAGGCGTGGGGACCGCGATCTCCCCATGAGGCGACATGCCGAAGCATCGCGTCCCGCCCGTGCCACGGCGAGAGGACGCTGTATGTCGTCAATCAATACCATCTCCGTTGAGCAACTGACGCGGCTCATTGGCACGCCGAAATGTCCATTGTTGTTCGACGTTCGCACCGATGATGTTTTCGCGTCGGACCCACGTCTGCTTCCCGGCGCCAATCGCCGGTCCGCACCGAGCGTCGGTTTGGTTGATCAGGCTATGCGCGGCCGATCGGCGGTTGTCATCTGTGAGGACGGCGGAAAACTGAGCCACGGCGCGGCTGCGTTGTTGCGTCAGGCGGGACTCGCGGCGGACGTCGTCGACGGCGGTCTTCAAGCCTGGAAGGCGGCGGCGGGGCTGCTGATCCCTGAAGCGAAAATACCACATCGCGATCCGCAAGGCCGCACAGTCTGGGTCACTCGCGAGCGCCCCAAGATTGATCGCATAGCCTGTCCCTGGCTGGTGCGCCGGTTCGTCGATCCGGCGGCCCAATTCCTGTTCGTCAAGCCGTCGGAAGTGCTGGCGGTCGCCGAGCAATTCGGAGCGACGCCCTTTGACATGGAAGGGGTCTTTTGGGGCCATCGCGGTGAGCTTTGCACCTTCGACCTGATGATCGAAGAGTTCTCGCTCAATACAAAACCTTTATTGCGTCTGGCAACCATCGTGCGAGGGGCGGATACCGCGCGTCTTGATCTCGCGCCCGAAGCGCCCGGATTGCTCGCCGTCTCTCTTGGACTCTCGCGCATGTTCGATGACGATCTCGCGCAGCTCGACGCTGGCATGCTGCTTTACGATTCTTTCTATCGATGGAGTCGGGACGCGACCGCCGAAACGCATAGTTCGCTCGGTCATCGGGGGCGGAGGCCGCGATGAGAAGGGCGCTCGTTACGGTAGTCGCCGCATTGATTATAAGTGCGATCGTCGTTGGCCTTCTCTACCGCTACGCGCTGCCGGGCTTTTCAAGCGCGCGCAGCGAGCCGCCTCGGATCGAAGTCGCGGTGGCGTCCTGGCTTCTGGTTCATAGTGTGCCCGACCGCGATGCGCATCGCGTGAACCCTTTGCCATTGACTGACCCCGACGTCGCCGCGGGCGCAACAGCTTTTCAGCAGAACTGCGCGGTTTGCCACGGATATGACGGGTCGGGCCGTACTCAGATCGGCGGCAACGTCTATCCGCGTGCGCCGGCCTTGCGCGAACTCCTTCCCGCCGTGAGCGATGGCCAGGTCTTTGCCTTTGTGCGCGACGGCATTCGCAATACGGCGATGCCAGCCTGGAACCTACCCGAGCGGCAGATTTGGCAAGTCATCCTTTTTCTTCGCCATTTGCCGCCGACAGCGACGGCGCCCTCAGCCGAGCCCGCTAGCGTCGCGGGCGCGCATTTTGTTGGGTCAGAGGCTTGCGACTCGTGCCATGCCGATATCTATGCGCGCTGGCATAAGACGCGAATGGCGAATGTGGTGCGCGATCCTCGCGCCCATCCCGAGGCGATTATTCCGGATTTTTCGCAAGCCAATCCACTGCTGACTTTCACCAAAGACGATGTGGCCTTCGTTTATGGCAGCCGCTGGAAACAGCGCTATTTCACGCGGAAAGGAGACGACTATTACCCACTTCCCGCGCAGTGGGACGTCACGCATCATCGCTGGCTGAAATACCATGTTCCGCAAAACGCCGACTGGTGGGCTCCGCTTTTTCCCGATGATAATATGCAGCGGCCAACCGGGCAGCTTTGCGATGGCTGCCACTCGGTCAATTACGACATCGCCACAAAAAGCGTGACCGAATGGAACGTCGGTTGCGAAGCCTGTCATGGCGCCGGCAGCGCCCATGCCGCCAATCCCTTGCGGACTAACATTATCAATCCGGCGAAGCTCGATTTTGTCGACGCCAACGACACTTGCATCCGCTGCCATTCCCAGGGCCGTCCGCGAGCCCGCCAGATCGACGGCAAATACTATGATTGGCCTGTCGGTTTTCAAATGGGGCAGCACTTGGCGGATGTCTGGCGGCTGGAAGATCATAAAGCGGGCGAATTGACGTTTACACATTTCCCGGATGGCACGGCGCACAAAAACCGCATGCAGGGTAACGATTTCACGCAGAGCCTGATGTATACGCGCGGCGTGACCTGCTTCTCTTGTCATGATCCACATGGAACCGAAAATGTCTCAATGTTGCGCGCGACCGGAAATTCTCTCTGCTTAGGCTGCCACGCGCCAAACGCACAGACTGGGCCGTTCGCCACCAGCATCGAGGCGCATACCCATCACAACGCGGATAGCGCCGGGAGCCAATGCGCCTCCTGTCATATGCCGCAAATCGAAGAGACGTTGGGCGATGTAAAGGTCCACGCTCATACTTTCCGGTTCATTACGCCGGCGGAGGCTGACGCGCTTAAGATTCCAAATCCATGCAGCAACTGCCACGCGGACAAGTCAATACAGTGGATCGCGGACACGCTTAAAACGTGGAAGGAGCGATCGCCCTGGCGAATGGAGCAATAGGATGCGTCCGGCCGCTCAGTGTGCGATGTATCTTTAGAATATTTGATATTTGGTGTTGCGGCGGCGGCGGGCGACGCGATGCGTCGCGCGTTTCACGTATGGCGGCGCCGTCGACTCAACCTTTGGTATGTCGAATTTTTGCATGATGTATCTCTAATGAACGGGTTGAAAAGGGCGGCGTGCAGATGTCTGGGCCGCTCGCCGCCAGTCTATGCGTCCGCGCAACATTGCCAGTCACGCCGGCCGGGCTGACGTCCGCTTTCTGCCGGATCGCGCCCTATCGGGGCGGCGGATTGTGAAAGCGGGCGGCTCCCTCATCGCTAATGGGCTTCGGAACGCTCCAAAGGCGGACGCCCTCATCGCTGTGGGAATTTTACCTCGCGAGCGAAAGTCGCTGGCTATCGGCGCCAAAATGCCTCATATGTCGACGATGGCGGAAGGTCACGGCTATTCGATCAGGGCAGAGGCGGATCGCGTTCGCGCGGGGCGCTATTACTGGGCGCTGTTCAAAGGCGACCA
>JASLHV010000202.1 GCA_030153205.1 Roseiarcus sp.
GCCATGTTGTTCACTTCGGCGGAGGAGTAGTTTCGACGACGGTCGAGGCTGGCGGCTCCGTTGTTCCCGAAGCGCCGATCGACTGGCCCGACCCTCCCGGTGGACGCGATAACGTCGGGAATAAAATTTGACCTCCCCCTAGTCACGAGGTACGAGGCAGGAATGGCGCCGACGAGGCCCGGTCATAGCATACCCGCAAGCCGGCTTATCCCAGTCTCGATCCTATCTTTCTTCGGCAATGAGTACGAAAGACGAATCGTGTTTGCGCCGCTACCATCGTGAAAGAACGCGCCGCCCGGCACGAACGCCACCTTCGCCGCGTCTACGGCCCGAGCGAGCAATGCGGAGCCGGAGATCGATTCCGGCAATGTGGCCCAAACGAACAAGCCGCCCTGCGGGGTCGTCCAGGTCACGCCCGACGGCATGTGAGATACAAGCGATTGCAGCATGGCGTCACGCTTAGGCCGATAATGCGCGCGCGCTTTTTCGACCAGCGCCGCATGCCCGCCGTTCTCGACAAGCTTATGCATCACGATCTGATTGATCGCGGAAGCGTTGAGGTCGCTCGCCTGCTTGATAAGCACAAGCCGGCTGATGAGGGGACGCGATGCGCATATCCAGCCGATGCGGAGGCCTGGCGCAACGGTCTTCGAGAATGTTCCGAGATATATGACACGCGATCGATCGAGAGAACCGCTGCGAGCCGCGTCGAGAGCTTGCAGTGAAACCTCATCCTCGCCCTCGAAGCGCAACGCCGAGTAAGCAGAGTCTTCGAGGACAGGGATATCCAGGTCACCCGCCAGATCGAGGAGATTGTCGCGGGCGACGCGCGATAATGTTTCTCCTGTCGGATTGGCGAAATCTGGCACTATATAGGCGAACTTGACCTGCGCGCCCGGCGCCGCCTTGGCTGCGGCTTCCGCATAAGAGGCCGGCGTCCGGTTCGACTGCTCCGGTCGAATTGTATCGTAACGCGGTTCGTACGCCGAGAAGGCCTGCAAGGCGCCGAGATAGGTAGGAGAGGTAACGAGTACCGAATCGCCAGGCGTGATGAGAAGTTTGCCCAGAAAATCCAGAGCTTGCTGCGAGCCCGACGTTATGAGGATATTATCCGAAGACGCCTGGACGCCGCGCGAGACCATAAGATCAGCGATCCATTCGCGCAGCGGGAGGTACCCCTCGCTGACAGAATATTGCAGCGCCGCTGATGCGCTGGCGTCTGCCGCTAAGACGGCGCCATAAGCCCGCGCCGCCGCTTCGGCAGGAAATAGTTCCGGATCGGGAATGCCGCCCGCGAAGGAAACGATCCCAGGCCGATCGAGTAGCTTCAGCAGTTCCCGGATTTCGGACGCCTTCATGCGCTCCGCGCGACGCGCGTAAGTCGGCTGCCAGCCCAATGCGACGGTCACATCGACCTCCTGGAAGCGCGCGCGGACATTATGTCAGTAGCACTGACCTATTTTATGACACGACGCAATCGACGGGTCAATGATCTGATGTCACCCTTTCGTCATGCGACTCTCCTAACGGAGACGGATTGTCCCGTTCTTCAAGGAGGGATCGTTGCGGCAATCGACGCGAGTCGTGCGGCGCGCCACCGTCGCTGGACTCGGCGCCGCCGTTCATCGCCACCGCCCGCTTTCACGCGCGGGCGTTTTGGAGCGCCTCTTCACCATGGCGTTCCGCGGCTTGGTCTATCCACAGATCTGGGAAGACCCAGTCGTCGATGTCGCGGCGCTGAATCTCGGGCCGGACGACCGGGTGCTCGCCATCGCGTCGGGCGGCTGCAACGTTCTTTCGTACCTGATCGCCAATCCTCGACAAATCGTGGCCGTCGATCTCAACGGGGCGCATATCGCGCTGGGTAAGCTGAAGCTTTGCGCTTTGCGCCATCTGCCGGACTACGCCACGTTCCGCCGATTCTTCGCCGAGGCCGACACAACCGAGAATATCGCGGCTTATGATTCTCTTCTCCGCGACCGTCTCGATCCGACCTCCCGCGCCTATTGGGATGGTCGTACCGCTTCAGGACGGCGGCGCATCCAGATTTTTGCGCGCAACTTCTATCGCTACGGCTTGCTGGGGCGCTTCATCGGCGCAGGACACCTAGTCGCCCGTCTCCATGGCGTCGATCCCCGCAAAATGCTCGAGGCCAAGTCGCTCGCCGAGCAGAAAGTTCTCTTCGAGCGACACCTGGCGCCAATTTTCGACCGCAAGTTGATCGGCTGGGTGATGCGACAACCCGCTTCGCTCTATGGGCTCGGCATCCCCCCCGCGCAATACCGTGCTTTATCCAACGACTCGCCCGCCGGCATTGGGGATGTGCTGCGCCAGAGACTGGAGCGGCTGGCCTGCGGTTTTGATCTCAAATCGAATTATTTCGCTTGGCAGGCTTTCGGCCGCCGCTATGCGAAGGGACCCGACGCTTCGCTGCCGCCCTATCTTCTGCGGGAGAATTTCGAATCCGTACGCGCTCGCATCGATCGGATCGACTATCGTCAGGGCTCTATCACGACGCTGCTCGGCGACAGTCCGGCGCAGAGTTTCGACTGCTATGTCCTGCTCGACGCACAGGACTGGATGAACGATTCCGATCTCAATGCGCTCTGGACCCAGATAACGCGGACGGCCAAGCCGGGCGCACGCGTCATCTTCCGCACCGCGGCCGACGAGCGACTGCTGCCGGGACGGGTATCCCCCGACGTCCTCAAGGCCTGGACCTATGACGAAGAGCGCAGCCGCATGCTTGGCGCGCAAGACCGTTCCTCGATCTATGGGGCCTTCCACCTCTATCGGCTCGCGGCATGAGCGACGCCGCGCTCCTCATGGACAAGATGTACCGCCGTCAGCGGTACATCTATGACCTTAGCCGAAAGTTCTATCTGCTTGGCCGCGATGGCGTAATTGCGGACGTCAAAGCCAAGCCCGGCGATTCGATTCTCGAAATCGGCTGCGGTACGGCGCGCAATCTCATCAAACTGGCGCGCGCCTATCCAAAAGCGCAATGTTATGGCGTCGACGTCTCCGCCGAAATGCTCCTTAGCGCGCACCGCTCCGTCGGGCACGCCGGTCTGGAAAGACAGATCGCGCTCGCGAAAGGGGATGCGACGTCATTCGACGCCGCCGCTCTGTTTGGACGCCCGCAATTCGATCGGATTGTCATTTCCTACGCCTTGTCGATGATCCCGCCCTGGCGTGAGGCGCTCGCCCATTCCGTCGACCTGCTCGCGCCCGGCGGCTCTTTGCATATTGTCGATTTCGGCGACCAGGGCGGCCTGCCCGCATGGTTCAAGATCGCGCTGAACCGTTGGCTCGCGGCCTTTGACGTGACGCCTCGCCTGGACTTGCGACGGGTCCTAGCCGATCTCGCGGGAACGCCGCCGCTGCGCTGGCGCGCCGCCGACCGCTTTCGTGGCTACGCGGTGCAGGCAGTAATTGAGCGTTTTTAGCGTCAAATCCGACGCACACCTGATTGCGACGCCGTCGCCACCCATCAGCAAAGCGAAACGCATGCCTGATCTGCGAGCATCCGGCTTGCCGAACGCCATGATTTGACCGCCTATGACGCCGCCATCTGGGCTTGCCCCACGGGTCGGCGCCTGACCCTGGCGACGCATGACGAAGCCTGAGCGCGCGCGGCGCGCACGGAAGGGATCGACGTCATTCCATAAGTACGTTTTAAGAAATCGTCCCTGACTTCATGAAGCTCGCTCTCTCTCCCGCCAACACAGACGCCTCGCGCACGCTGACCGGCGTCGCCTTGGCCGCTGCCGGCTGGGCCGCGTTCAGTTTGCAAGACGCGACGATGAAATGGCTTGTGACGTCGATCCCGGTCCCTGAACTCCTTTTTGTACGCAGTCTCGCGATCGTGGTCGTGGCGAGCTTCGCCTTGCGCCGCTCGCAATTCGCTCTTCTCGTGACGCGACCTAATCTCATGGCGATCGGCGTTCGCGCCGGATTTATTCTGGCCGCCTGGCTGACCTATTACGGAGCGGCCCGCTCGCTTTCGTTGCCGCAATTGGTGACGCTCTATTTCGCCGCGCCGCTCTTTGTCGTCGCACTCGCCGGAGCCACGCTCGGCGAAAAGCCCGGTCTTGCGCGTTGGGGCGCGACGATCGTTGGCTTCACCGGCGTCGTCGTCGCCGCCGACCTCAACGGCGCGCCAAGCGTCTTGCCGGCGCTGCTAGTCCTGTTCGCCGCCTTCTGCTGGGCTGTCACGACGATTTTCACGCGCAGCCTCAGCTTGGCCGTCAGCACTTCGGCTTTGATGGTCGGGACCAATTTCGTGTTTGTCGTCGCTTGCGGTCTCGTAGCGCCGTTCCTTTTTGTTTGGCCAAGCCTCTCGGAATGCGGCGTCCTGTTCTTGCTCAGCCTTTTCGGCGGGGTCGGACAATATTTCATGTTTCAGGGCATGCGCCTCGCGCCGGCCTCAGCGGTGGCGCCCTTCGAATATTCCTCGCTCGCCTGGGCGACACTGTGGGGCTGGCTGGTCTTCGGCGATCTGCCGACCCGGCATGTATTGATCGGTGGGGCAATCATCCTCGCCAGCGGGCTTTTCATGCTGGCGATCGAAAGCCATCGTCGGACGTCGAAGACCCGACGGCAAGGCGGCGCCGAGCCGGCGAACTTTACGGCCGCGCCCTGATCCACTATCTCTCGCGGCCTCAAAACGGGGGGCGGTGATGGCGGCGCGAAAAGGCGCTTTGGAAAATGCGCCGGCGATCGCCTTCCTTTCCTCCGGAGCGCCGGAAGCCGAGGAGGCGAAAGCGCGTCTCATCACGCGCTACGGCGACATCAAGCTCGCCAACGCCGATATCATCGTCGCCCTCGGTGGCGACGGCCTTATGTTGCAGGCGCTCCATCAGACGATGAAGGAGCCGAAGCCGATCTACGGCATGAACCGCGGTTCGGTCGGCTTTCTGATGAATGAATTCAAGGAGACGGGCCTGCGCAAACGCCTTGCCGAGGCGCGGCGCTCGATCGTTCACCCACTCGTGATGCGGACCATCGACGTGGTCGGCCAGACGACAACGGCCCGCGCCATCAACGAAGTCTCGCTGATGCGCCAGTCCTACCAAGCCGCCAAACTGCGCATTCTCGTCGATGGCGAGGAGCAACTGGCGGAATTGATCGCCGATGGCGTGCTTGTCGCCTCCCCTGCCGGATCGACCGCCTATAACCTCTCCGTGAACGGGCCGATCCTGCCGCTGCGCGCGCCGCTGATGGCGCTGACGCCGATTTCGGCGTTCCGGCCGCGGCGCTGGCGCGGCGCGCTTTTGCCCGAAAACGCCCATGTCTCGATTGAAGTCCTAGAAGCCGACCGACGACCTGTATCGGCGGTCGCCGATCGCATCGAAATCAAAACGGTCGTGCGCGTCGACGTGTCGATGGATCTTGGAACCGATCTCGTGCTGCTCCACGACCCCGGTCATTCGCTCGACGAGCGAATTTTGCGCGAACAATTCCGCTATTGAAGATGCGCCATGACCGACGCCAAAATTATCGCTGAAGAAACGCTTGCAGATCATCGGTTCAAGCTGACCACCACGACGATGGAGGTCGAGGAGCCTGACGGCACGAAGCGCGTGCTCCGCCACGAAGTCTATCACTACAAACACGCGGCCGCGCTTCTCCTCTATGATCCATCGCGCGGCGTTGTTATGCTGGTCAAGCAGTTCCGCGTCGGCGGCTATCTCGGCGGCGCGCGGCAACCGATGATCGAAGTCTGCGCCGGCATGCTGGACGGCGACGAGCCGGAGGCTTGCGTGATCCGCGAAGCCTTTGAAGAGACCGGCATCGTGATCTCATCTGCGCGCCACGCTTTCGACGCCTACACGAGTCCCGGCGGCACGACAGAGAAGATCGCCTGTTTCGTCGCGCCTTATAGCGAGCGCGACAAAAAGGGCGTCGGCGGCGGCGTCGACGCTGACGAGCATATCGCGCTTCTCGAGCCGACGCTCGACGAGGCCATCACCATGATCGAGCGCGGCGAAATCTG
>JASLHV010000440.1 GCA_030153205.1 Roseiarcus sp.
TGGCGATCGCAGATTTCGCGGATGTGTTTGAAATAACCTTTAGCTGGCGGCACGGCGCCCAGCGTCGCGCCGGAGACGGGCTCGGCGATGAAAGCGGCGACATTCTCCGGACCGAGGCGGTGCATCTCGCTTTCCAGCGCATCGGCCATGCGCAGGGCGTACGTCTCTTCGCTCTCGCCCTCCGCGCGCCCGCGATAAGCGTAGCAGGCGGGAATGCGGCCGAAGTCGATCAACATCGGCGCATAGGTCGCGCGTCGCGCCTTGTGCCCGCCGGCGGAAAGCGCGCCCAGCGTCGCGCCGTGATAGGCGGATTCGCGGGCGATGAATTTGCCGCGCTGCCTGTCGCCGCGCTCGAGATGATATTGCCGCGCGAGTTTCAGCGCCGCTTCATTGGCCTCCGAGCCAGAGTTCAAAAACATCGCGCGGCCCCTGGCGAAACTCTTGGGCGCGCGCGCGAGAAGATTGGCCGCGAGATCTTCGGCCGGCTGGCTGGTGAAGAAGGCGGTATGCGCATAGGCGAGTTTCTCCGCCTGTCGCTTGATCGCCTCGATCGGCGCCGGATGCGAATGACCAAGGCAAGAGACTGCGGCGCCGCCGCAGGCGTCGACATATTCGCGGCCCTCCGTATCGAAGAGCCGGACGCCGTCGCCGCGCGCGGCGATCGGCAAATTGTCCTTGAGGCTGCGATGCAGCACACGGCTTTCGGCGATCAGCAATTTCAGCTCCTGGCGGGCGCGGGGCGCAGCCGTGTAAGTCGGCGCTCATATGAAGCGAGAGCGCGGCCGCGGGCAATGACATTGACGCTGCGTCGGATCATTCTATTGTTTTGGTAGAAATAGACAGGACAGCCTATGCCCTTTCGAACGATCGCCTGCTTCCGCGTCCTCGTCGCAAGTCTTGCATTCGCCGGCATGGGCTTTGCGGCAATTGCCGCCGAGATGGATGACGCCAAGCTCCGCGCCCTTGTCGATGGTCCGCAGCGCGCCGCCAAGAATGTCGCTCGCGACCCCTATCGCCATCCGTACGAACTCCTGACCTTCTTCGGCGTCGGCGATAGCGCCACCGTTGTTGAAATCGACCCAGGCGGCGCGGGCTATTGGACCGAGATTCTCGCGCCGTACCTCAAAGACCATGGTCGATATATCGCGGCCAACGGACCGAAGGATTCGCCTTCCGAAGAGGTGCAACGCGGCAACGCGGCCTTCGCCGCCAAAGTCGCGGGCGATCCCGCGAATTACGCCAAGGTCGAGGTCGTCGAATTCGATCCCGCCGGAAAAGGGCTAAACGCCGCGGGGGACGCCGATTTCGTCCTCACCTTCCGCAACATCCACAATTGGATGAAGGATGGAACGGCGCAGGCGGCCTTTGCCGCCTTTTTCAAGACGCTGAAGCCGGGCGGCGCGCTCGGCGTCGAAGAACATCGCGGCCGAAACGACCAGCCGCAGGATCCGCAAGCCAAAAGCGGTTATGTCCGGCAAGATTACGCGATCCAACTCGCTGAAGCGGCCGGCTTCAAATTTGTCGGCTCTTCCGAGGTCAACGCCAATCCGAAAGATACCAAGGACTATCCCGAGGGCGTTTGGACGCTTCCGCCGACCTTCCGGCTCAAGGACCAAGATCACGACAAATATGCCGCGATCGGCGAGAGCGACCGGTTCGTGCTGAAATTCGTCAAGCCAAAATAGCCATGCGCCTATCGCCGCCGGCGGATTGCAAGCGTATGCTTGCGTCGCCACGTTGTGGCGTGGATTATGATTATGAGATATAACAAACCATTGGCGTAACCGTCGCAGGGGCAGACGATGGCGCGCTCGATAGGGACCGGGAGGGAAATCATGAAACATTTCGATTACAGGATGGGACGTCGCAGCGGCTTGTCCCGGCGGCAAGTGCTTACTGCCGCGGGCGCAACCGGCCTCACCCTTGCGACGGGCCTACAATCACGCAACGCCGCCGCCGCCGAGAATGTGCTCAAGGTCGGCTTCGTCAGTCCGCGCACCGGCGCTCTCGCCGGCTTCGGCGAGACCGACGGCTATGTGCTCGAACTCGCGCGCAAGGCGCTCGCCAAGGGCCTGACGATCGGTGACAAAACGTACGAAGTGAAAATCCTCGATCAGGATACGCAATCCGATCCCGCTCGCGCCGGGCAACTCGCCAAGAATCTGATCAACGGCGAAGGCGTCGATCTGATGCTGGCGGTCTCGACGCCGGAGGTGATCAATCCGGTCGCCGACGCCTGCGAAGCGGCGGGCGTGCCTTGCATGTCGACGGTCATGCCTTGGGAAGCCTGGTATTTCGGCCGCGGCGCCAAGCCCGGCCAGCCTTCGCCATTCAAATGGACGTACCATTTCGGCTTTGGCGTCGAAGAATTCCACAAGACCTATGTCTCGCTCTGGGCGAATGGCGGCGTCGCGACGAACAAGAAAGTCGCCGTTCTCTATCCCAATGACGCCGACGGCAACGCGATCCGCGAGCATCTCGCGCCGGCTCTCGCCAAGGACGGATTCACCATCATCGATCCGGGCCCCTATGAGGACGGCACCACGGATTATTCGGCGCAGATCGCGCTGTTCAAGAAGGAGAAGTGCGAAATCTTCAACTCCTTCCCGATCCCGCCTGATTTCGCCGCCTTTTGGCGCCAGGCCGCCCAGCAGGGCTACACGAAAATGGTCAAAATCTGCCAGACCGCCAAGACCGGCCTCTTTCCGCCGACTGTCGAAGCCTTCGGCAACCTCGGCTATAATTTCTCGAGCGCGGCCTATTGGCACAAGGCCTTTCCATACAAGTCGTCGCTGACCGGGGTTTCCGGTACGGAACTCGCCGACGGCTACGAAAAGACCGCGGGCAAGCAATGGACGCAGCAACTCGGCGCTTCGCTCGCCTTGCTCGACGCAGGCTTCGAATCGCTGAAACAAAGCGCCGCTCCGCAAGACAAGGGCAAAGTCGCCGCGGCAATGGCCAAGCTCAATACGATGACGATCAATGGCAAGGTCGATTTTACCTCCGGCCCGGTGCCGAACGTCTCGCCAGGTCCGATCATCGGCGCGCAATGGGTCAAGGCCAAGGCGGGCTCGAAGTTCAAGCTCGACTATGTCACAACCGATCACGCGACGGATCCGAACGTGCCGATCGAAGCCAAGCTCGTACCGTATAATTCTTGATTTACGCTTTGTGCGGCTCGCCAACTTGCGCTTCGGCTGCCCCTCACCCCAACCCTCTCCCGCAAGCGGGAGAGGGGGCGCGCTGTGTCCTTCCTCGACGTTAAAGGCCTCAATGCGAGGCGCTGCAATCTCTTCTCCCGCTGGCGGGAGAAGGTGTCGGCCAAAAAGCGTCCGAGGGGCGACCGTCCTTTGGACGGTCTGTGGCCGACGGATGAGGGCCTGCGCTGACCCCTCATGCTTTTACGACGCCACGTACCGCTTATGAGCGAACCCATTCTCGCCGCGCAAGGGATCATCAAGCGCTTTAACGCTTTGACCGTGCTCGACGGCGTTGATTTCGCCATGCGCGCGGACGAGGCGGTCGGGATCGTCGGGCCCAATGGCGCCGGCAAGACGACGCTCCTCTCTGTCCTTTCCGGCGCGCTGGGACCGAGCGCCGGCCGCGTCCACTTCCTAGGCGCTGACGTAACGAACCTACCAGCCGCCGAGCGCTGCCGGCTCGGCCTCGCCCGCACGCATCAGATCCCGCGTCCCTTCGGCGGTCTCACTGTCTTTGAGAATGTCTTCGTCGCTGCGGCCAATCGGCCGCGCTTCCAGCGCCAAGAGGCTTACGACCTCTGCATCGACGCGCTAAAGCTCTGCGGCATGATCGCCTTGGCGAACCGCCGCGCCGAAACGCTCGGCCTGCTCGACCGGAAGCGGCTGGAGCTGGCGCGCGCTTTGGCCGCAACGCCGCGTGCGCTCTTGCTCGACGAGATCGGTGGTGGGCTTACCGACGCCGAGGCGAGCGAACTCGTCGACATCATCAAGGAATTGCGCCGCCGCGGCGTCGCGCTGATCTGGATCGAGCATATCGTCCATATCCTCCTGCAAGTCGCCGATCGTCTCGTCTGCATGAACGCCGGCCGCATCCTCGCCGAAGGCGATCCGCGTCAAGTCATGGCCGATCCCGCCGTTATCGAAGCCTATCTTGGCGGCGCGGCGGCATGAGCGCGCTCGCTGTCGAGACTCTCGACGCGCGCCACGGTCTGCTTCAGGCGGTGCGCGGCGTTTCTTTCACGATCGAGACAGGCCAGACGCTCGCACTGGTCGGCGCCAATGGCGCCGGCAAGACGACGCTTCTGCGCGCTATCGCCGGCGCCCATCCGCTCTTCGCGGGGCGCGTGCTGCTCGATGGCGTCGACCTAGGCCAGGCTCGCGCCCATGAGCGCGCGCGGCGCGGGATCGCGCTCGTCCCGGAAGGGCGGCGGCTCTTCGCCGCGATGAGCGTCGAGGACAATCTCAGGCTCGCCGCCGGCGTCAGGCGGCCCGGGCCCTGGACGATCGACGCCGTACTCGACGCCTTTCCAAATTTGCAGCCCCGTCGCAAAGCGCTGGCCGGCAGCCTCTCGGGCGGCGAGCAGCAGGCCGCCGCGATCGGCCGCGCGCTGATGACCAATCCGAACGTCCTTCTGCTTGACGAAGTCTCGCTCGGCCTGTCGCCGCTGGCGGTCGATCGTGTCTATGCCTCCTTGCAGAAGCTGATGCGCTCCGGCGTCACCATCGTGCTTGTCGAGCAGGATCTCAACCGCGCGCTGGGCGCCGCCGATCGCGTCATCTGCATGTTGGAGGGACGTTTCGTCGCCGAGGGCAAGGCTTCGGAAATGACGCGTGTGGAAATCACCGCCGCCTATTTCGGCCTCGACCGCGGCGCTCATGCGGGAGACGCGCGATGATCGTCCTCAATCAGATCATCCAAGGCGCTTTGCTCGGTGGTTATTATGCGCTGATCGCCTGTGGCCTGTCCTTCATGTACGGGGTGATGCGGATCATCAACCTCGCGCATGGCGCCCTGGCGATCCTCGCCGCCTACGCGCTTTTTGTCCTTGCCGACACTTATGAGATGTCGCCCTTTGTCGCCTTGATTTTCGTTCTGCCGGCGATGGCCGCGATCGGATGGGCATTGCAGCGCGGCATCCTCGAACGCTCCGCCCGCGGCGGCATTTTGACGCCGATCCTTTCGACCTTCGGTCTCGCCATCGTCGTCGAAAATCTTCTGTTCCAGCGCTTCGGCGCCGATACGCGCTCGCTGGCGCCTTATGTCGATACGCTCTCGTACGATTCCTGGTCGATCACCGACGATATCAGCATCGGCAAGCTCGCGGCGCTGATTTTCGTCGCGGCGGTGAT
>JASLHV010000501.1 GCA_030153205.1 Roseiarcus sp.
CGTAAGCCCTTCATAATCGAAGCCTCTGCGCGTCCCACCCGTCACGTTGCCGAGGATTTCGCTCTGTTCCTGGATCGTCAGTGTCATGCCCGCAGACGCGAGCACGGGTCTCAAACCCCACATGTCGCCGAATAGAG
Source organism: Roseiarcus sp. (assembly GCA_030153205.1). Taxonomy (GTDB): domain Bacteria; phylum Pseudomonadota; class Alphaproteobacteria; order Rhizobiales; family Beijerinckiaceae; genus Roseiarcus. The sequence goes on from JASLHV010000501.1 coordinate 138, forward strand.
TCGCGCTGTGACCAATGCCGTTCATGAAGCCGAACGGCCCACCAGCCACGCCGGAGCTCGGCGCTGGGGTCGCATTGGCTGGCGGAGTCGGCGCCGCGGCTGGGATAGGCTGCTGGCTTGCTGTCGGGTTGGACGTTTTTTTCACGGCCGATTTCGGCGGGGGTCTATTTTGCGCAGCAGGCACAGCTTGTGTCGCATAGTCGCCGACGGGCTTTTCGACAAAGTCTGGAGATGCTGAACTATTCGTCGATTGGGCGAATCCCTGGGAAGCCCAGGCAACCGTTGCGAGCGACGCTCCTATCACGACGGGTAAGCCAGAACGACGTACCGTCGTCACTAAAAAGTCGTAAAACAGCCAGTGGCCACGCATCGATGCTACGCCCCAACAATTCTCGTTTAGTAATGGGGAATAGGCGACCGCGCAACGACCTGTCAATTCAAGTACTGCTTTTTAGAACGACAATAATTTGGACGGCCAAAACATACTTTTGTGCCAACCGTCGCAACGGCATCTACATTATACTTGTTACAAATTAGCGCGAAGGCAAAGCTTTTTAAGCGGCCGACAGGACGGACTTTGCAGATGCCGATCGAGAATCAAGCGCCAACCACGGCGATATGAGGCTAAATCCGGCCCGAGATCCCAGCTCGCCAGTCGCCTTCGACAATAAAACAGAACTTAATTGATCGATGCCTCTCGATGGATCACTTTCCCGTCGAGAGCGACAAGCAAAGGGAGGTCAAAGTGGTTGACCGCCGAGCTTTTTGTATTGCGGCGATATTGACGTGCGGCCTCTCGGCGTCTTCCGCGAATAGTGCGGAGAAACCCGGCTGGGACGGCACATGGGTGGGCGACTTTGGCAAAACGTCTCGTATTTCGATAACAGTCGCCCATAATAGGGTCACCGGTTATTCCTATCGGGGCGAGCCGCTTGACGTCTCTTATGACAAAATTGCGGACGACAAATTGTCGTTCGGGGACGGCTACAATTATGCGATGTCGCTGATGAGGACTGGCGACAATACGGCTACCGCCACCTACCACGGCCGCCACGGTTTTGCGGCCGCGTCGTTGAGGAGGCAACCCGCTCTCGTCTCAAACGTATCCCACTGAAGGCAGGGCGCCGGTAGGCGCTTTGGCTGGCCTTTGACAGCGGCGCCATTCCCCTTAAGCTGCGTGACAAAGCTTAAGGGAGGGGACACCCCGTGGAGCGGATCTGGCTGAAGAGCTATCCAGTCGGCGTGCCGGCCGACGTCGATATTGCTCAATATCCTTCCCTCGTCGCTCTTCTCGAAGAGGCCTTCACCAAATATCGCGACCTTCCCGCCTATGTCTGCATGGGCGCCACGCTCTCTTATGGACAGATCGACGACCTCTCCAGGGCTTTCGCGGCATGGTTACAGGGCCAAGGGCTGAAGCCTGGCGACCGGCTCGCCCTGATGATGCCCAACGTCCTCCAGTATCCGGTCGCCATGGCCGCGGCGTTGCGCGCCGGTTTGATCATCGTCAACGTCAACCCGCTCTATACCGCGCGCGAACTTGCCCATCAGTTGCACGATTCAGGCGCCAGAGCGATCGTCATCCTGGAGAATTTCGGGGCGACGCTGCAGCAGGCGCTGGCTCAGACGTCGATCGAACGCATCGTGGTGACCGGCATCGGCGATCTGATGGGATTCCCGAAAGGATTGGTGACGAATTTTGTCGTACGGCGGGTCAAGAAAGTGGTGCCCGCTTTTGATCTTCCGAAAATCGTCAAGCTCAATTCTGCGATCGCGGCCGGGCGGTCCCTGCCCTTCACGCGGCCTCAGATAAGCTCAAAGGACGTCGCCGTCCTTCAATACACTGGCGGAACAACCGGCGTCGCCAAAGGGGCGATGTTGCTGCATGAGACGCTTGTCGCTGAGCTTCTGATTTCTGAAGCCTGGTCAGAGCCGGGCATCAAGCGCAAAACGATCGCCGGTCAGTTGACCATCGTTTGCGCCTTGCCGCTGTACCATGTCTTCGCCTTCATCGTCTGCGCTTTGCTCGGCATGCGGACGGGCGCGCTCAATGTCCTCATCGTCAATCCACGCGACATAAGCGGATTGATCAAAGAGATTTCGAAATACAAGTTCAATATGTTTCCGGCGGTCAATACGCTGTTCAACGCCCTCGCCAACAATCCCGAATTCGCCAAGCTCGACTTCTCAGGCCTCTTGATCGCCAATGGCGGCGGCATGGCGGTTCAAGAGGCGGTTGCGAAGAAGTGGCTTGCGGTGACGGGTTGTCCTATCGTTGAAGGCTATGGATTGTCGGAGACATCCGCGGGCGTCACTTGCAATCCCACCGACTCAAACGCCTTCTCCGGGACGATCGGTCTGCCGATGTCGAATGTCGACATTCGCATCCTCGACGATGCGGGAAACGAAGTTCCGGTCGGGTCCCCCGGCGAGATCGCTATCAAGGGTCCGCAAGTCATGGCTGGTTACTGGGGCAGGCCGGACGAGACGGCCAAAGCGATGACCGCCGACGGCTTTTTCAAATCGGGCGATATCGGATTCGTCGACGCGCGCGGCTATATCAAGATCGTCGACCGCAAGAAGGATATGATCCTGGTCTCAGGGTTTAACGTCTATCCCAACGAGATCGAGGAAGTCGTCGCGCACCACCCCGGCGTCGCCGAATGCGCGGCGGTCGGCGTTCCCGACAAGGGCTCAGGCGAAGCGGTTATGCTTTTCGTCGTGAAACGTGACCCGGCCCTGACCAAAGAGGAGCTGGCCGCGTTTTGCTCCTAGTAGCTCACAG
>JASLHV010000509.1 GCA_030153205.1 Roseiarcus sp.
GCGCGCGACGACGCGCCCGTTGACGACGACGTTGACGGGTTCGCCGACACGCTGATCGAGCGCTATCACAGCGCCTCGGCCCAGCTTCATAAGGCTTGCGACGGGCATTGACGTCGTGCCCAGCACAACTTGTACGGTGACGGGAATTTTCAGGATCGTTTCGTAGTTCGCGGCCCCTTCTTTCGGACCGCTGGCGGCGTCGCCCTTGCTGGACGCGCTCAACGCCTCTTCGCTGCCGGTCATGATCAAACGCCCTTAGTTGAGCCTCTCGCCGACCCTTCAGCCGGCAAGACGGTTAGTTCTTGAGAATCGTATCGAGAAGGCCCTTTTCGGGCTCCACGGGATCCTCGACTTGTAGCAAGTAGCGCCCGTCCGTCTGAACGAGCTTGCACCAGAAGAGATTGTGTCCGCCGCTTTCGAGCCGCACTTTGCCCGCGCCGTCGCCGCGCAGACTAAGGACATGGCCAACGGCCAGTTCCGAGATCTCGCCAAGCGTCATCTCGAGCTCCTCGAGTACGCCATTGACGGGGATCAAGGCCGAGCTCACGCCCGCCTGCATCTGCTTGGACCAACGCGGATCGATCGGAGGCGCTTCGACGGCCAGGTCCTTCGACAAACTCTGACGGATCGGCAGAAGCGTCGCTTGCGGAATAACGGCCAAAAGCCCGCCGTTTTCGCCTGCGGCTTCAAACTGCAGTTGCGAGACGATCGCCATCGTATCGCGCCGCCCCAGAATTTGGGCGTTGGCGACGACCTCCAATCGCTCCAGCGTGAAAACAGCCTCGGTGAAACCGGAAAATCCCGCGGTCAAAGCCTCCGCCGCTATTTGCGAAGCGCGATGGACGAGATCATTCTCAATACGCGTGACCGGACGATCGGCGCCGCTCGGGCGTATCGAGGCATGTTTTTGTTTCGCGCCGAAAGTCACGTGGGCGAGCGCGTCGATAAAAGATCGGTCGAAGATCACGAGCGCGCGCGCGTCAAGATCGACGCAGCGCAAGACCGCCGCCAATCGGCCCTGGCAAGCGTCCAAAGTTTCGAACACGCTCGCCGAGTCTATTTGCTCGACATCGATGGACGTCTCGCTGCGGAAGAGCTGCCCGAGTCCTTTGTTCAACGATTCCGCAAATTGCTCCGCGACGATCGCCAGGCCCGGAAGACGCGCAACCGAAAAGTTGGATTGATCGATGAGCGGGTCCGGCGTTCTGCGTAAAGACGACGATTGGACTTGTTCGTCTGCGGTCATGGCTTAGGCCGCATCTTTGATGACAGCGTCCGCCGGAGCGCCGCCGGAAACGGTTTCGCTTTCCACCGTGTCGATGGTCGGCCGCTCTTTAGACGGAATGGTCTTGCGGCCGAATTCAACGGCGATTTGTGGCATGGCCCCATTCATGAAGGCGAGCAGCGTCTGCTTGACCAAGGTGAAGGAGCGCAATTGATTGCGGCGGACGACCTTGATTTTCTGAGCGAGCGGCGAAACGAGTCCGTACGAGAGGAAAATACCGCCGAACGTTCCGACCAGCGCAGCGCCAATGAGGCCGCCGAGCAATTCGGGCGATTGGTCAAGCGCGCCCATCGCGTGAATGATGCCGAGAACGGCGGCGACGATGCCGAGAGCCGGCAAGCCATCGCCGACCTGAGTCAACGCATGGACAGGCTTCAAGCGGTCGTAGCTAAGCGTCTCGATTTCCTCATCCATGAGCGCTTCGATCTCATGGGTGCGCGCATTGCCGATGATGATCAATCGGCAATAGTCGCAGATGAACGTCGTCAGGTCGCCGTTGGCGAGGAGCTTCGGATAGGCCTTGAAGATTTCCGATTCCTTCGGGTTGTCGAAATGACCTTCGACCTCATTCCGCGATTTGCCGCGCAACTCGCGCATCAGCGCGTGGAGGACGCTGAGGACGTCGAGAAAGTCGCGGGACTTCGGCGTCTTGTCCAAGATGGCTTCGAGGATCGCTTTGCCGCAGTCCTTGATCGTCGACAATTGGTTGGAGACGACAAATATTCCCAGCGACGATCCGCCAATGATGACGAATTCGTACGGCTGCATGAGCACTTCGAGGTGACCGCCGAGGGCGGCGAAACCGCCGAGCATGCAACCAACGGCAATGACTAGACCAATAACGAAATTCAAATCGCTCTCCAACGGCGCCTGGCCATCTGGAAGGTGCGCCGCCGAGCTTGTGCGAGGCTGTTTGACGAACGCCAGCTTCGCGCAAGTCGAAGGTGGAAAACTATGGGACGAGAAACGGCGCAAAGCGGCGTCGCGGTTGCGCGCTTTTGGCCGATAGGACGTTCTTATGCAGTCAGGTCTTTACGTCGGTCTTTCAGGTCAAATCGCGCTCGAGAAACGGCTCGAGACAATCGCCAACAACGTCGCCAATATGAATACTGTGGGCTATCGGGCCGATGGGGTGACGTTCGCCGCCGAGCTGGCTCGGGCCGGCGACGACCGCGTCGCCTTCGCTTCGACCGGCAATGCGTTTATCTCGCGCCAAAACGGCGCGATGACCAGGACCGACAATCCGCTCGATGTCGCCGTCCAGGGCGACGGTTGGCTCGCCATCCAAACGCCCGGCGGAATCGCCTATACGCGCGACGGCCGCATGAAGCTTACCGACACCGGCCAGCTTCAGACCGTCAACGGCTACCAGGTCCTGGACGCAGGCGGCGCGCCTATCGCCGTCGACCCCGACGCAGGGGCGCCAACGATCGCCGGCGACGGAATGATCACGCAGGACAACAAGCAAGTTTCGGCGATCGGATTGTTTTTGATACCCGATGACGCGCGGCTGACGCGGGCGGCGAATTCCGGCGTCATCCCAGATAAGCCGGCGACGCCGGTCCTGGATTTCTCGCAGAACGGCATTGTTCAAGGATCCATCGAGGAATCGAACGTCAATCCGATCATGGAGATGAGCAAGCTGATCACCGTGACCCGCTCGTTCGACAGTATCAACAGCGCGATGAACCAGTCGGAATCGTCGCTGCAGGACGCCATCAAGACTTTGGGCTCCTCCGCGTGAGCGTACAAATTTTCACACGCGGAAGCTGAACCGTGACCACGGCGCCGCAACCCCTGGAAAGGCCGATGAACGCGCTCGATCGACTCGAGAGAGCCGTCGCCTGGGGACGGAAAAATCTCCAACCGACACGCGTCAGCGGCGTCGTCACCGAGGTCGCGATGTCGCATTATCGCGTCGCCGGTCTGTCGCGGTTCCTGAAGCTGGGCGAATGCGTCAGTCTCGATGTCGGCGATCGAGTCCAAATCGGCGAAGTGGTACGCATCGAAGACGGCCACGTCACCTTGAAGCCCTTCGAATCGCGTTGCGACGCCGGCATTGGGACGCGGGCTTATCGGGCCGAAAATCTATCGCTGGCGCCACATCCCAAGTGGAAGGGACGCGTCGTTGACGCGCTCGGCCGCCCAATCGATGGAAGCGGCCTATTGGAACAGGGCGAGCGGGTCATGCCCCTCGACGCCGAGCCGCCCGCGGCGCTGCGCCGCGCCAGGGTGACACGCCCGATCAAGACGGGCATTCGCGTCATCGACTTCTTCTCTCCGCTTTGCGCCGGCCAGCGCATCGGCGTCTTTGCCGGATCGGGCGTCGGCAAATCGTCCCTCCTTGCGATGCTCGCCCGCGCGCCGGAATTCGACACAGTGGTGATCGGTCTCGTCGGCGAACGCGGCCGCGAAGTACGCGAATTTCTCGATGACGCGCTCGCCATCAACCGGCGTTCGGCGATCGCGGTCGTCTCGACGGGCGACGAGAGCCCGATGATGCGCCGCCTCGCCCCGAAAACAGCGATGACCATCGCCGAATATTTCCGCGATCGCGGCGACGCCGTGCTGCTCATCGTCGATTCGGTCACGCGTTTCGCGCATGCCGCGCGCGACGTCGCGTTGGCGGCGGGCGAGCCGGCCGTGGCGCGCGGTTATGCGCCCAGCGT
>JASLHV010000536.1 GCA_030153205.1 Roseiarcus sp.
TTCGGCGTCATGCGGCTCGTCAATCTCGCCCATGGCGATCTCATCGTCATCGCGGCGTACCTTATCCTCGTCGTGGCCGAACGCCTCGGCCTCAGCATTTTCGTCGCGATCCTTATCGTCGCGCCACTGATGTTCCTGATCGGCTACGCCTTGCAGATCAGTCTTTTGAATCGCGTCCTAGGCGCCGACATCCTGCCGCCGCTTCTCGTCACTTTCGGTCTCTCGATCATCCTGCAGAACGGCGCGCTCGCGGTCTTTTCGGCGGACAGCCGTCGCCTGCCAGCTTTCGGTCTCGACAGCGCGTCGCTGCCGATCGGCCCTTTCGCCATCGGCGTCCTGCCGCTGCTCACTTTGGTCGCGGCGGTCGCGACCATCTTCGTGCTGAATCGCGTCTTCTATCAAAGCGCCATCGGCCGCGCTTTTCGCGCCGTCTCCGACGATCCGACGACGGCGCAATTGATGGGCGTCTCCAACGCCAGGATTTTCGCCATCGCCATGGGGCTCGCCTTGGCGGTCTGCACGATCGCCGCGCTTTTCCTTGGCGCGCGCGCCAATTTCGATCCGACGATCGGTCCGGGCCGCCTGATCTTCGCCTTCGAAGCGGTGATCATCGGCGGGCTCGGCAGCCTTTGGGGTACGCTCGCCGGCGGGATCATTCTGGGTCTTGCCCAGACGATCGGGGCCGCGCTGAATCCCGAATGGCAGATCCTCGCCGGCCATATCGCCTTTCTCGCTATGCTGGTCGCCCGGCCGCGCGGCCTCTTCCCTCGCGCCAATGACTGAAAGCGCCCCGCCCCGCTTTTCGATGACCATGCGCACGCGCGCCTCCAGGCTCGCGATTATCGGCGCGGCCGCGCTGATCCTGCTCCTTGCGGTCCTGCCCTTCCTCGTCGATCGCGGGCCGATCCAAAGCCTGTTCTTCGTCCTGACCATGGCGGCGCTGGCGCAATATTGGAACCTGCTCGCCGGCTACGCAGGACTGGTCTCGGTCGGCCAGCAGGCTTTCGTCGGTCTTGGCGGCTATCTCCTTTTCGCCATGGCGACCTTCGGCGGCGTCGATCCTCTGCTGGCTGTGCCGCTCGCCGGCGTGATCGCGGCGATCGTCGCCCTTCCCTCGGCCTGGCTCGTCTTTCGACTCCAGGGCGCGTATTTCGCGATCGGCACCTGGGTCCTCGCCGAAGTCTTCCGCCTTGTGGCGGCTCAAGTGAAGCCGCTCGGCGGCGGAACCGGCACGTCGCTCTCCAAAGCGGTCGCCGACGGCTCGATCCTGGTGCGCACCATCACCGAGGCGACCGGCATGCGCAACGCCGCCGCCAGGGACATCGCCGCCTATTGGCTGGCTTTGGCCCTGGCGGTTCTCGCCACCGCCTTGGCCTATGGCCTCCTGCGCTCGCGCCGCGGCCTGGCGCTTGCGGCCGTACGCGACGACCAGGCCGCTGCGGGCTCGCTCGGCGTCGACCCGTTTCGTCTCAAGCTGATGGTCTATGTGCTCGCCGCTTTCGGCACGGGCATGGTCGGCGCGCTAATCTATCTGCAAAAGGCCCGCATTTCCCCAGACGCGGCCTTTTCCGTCGTCGATTGGACGGCCTATGTGCTGTTCACCGTCATCATCGGCGGCGTCGCAACGATCGAAGGCCCCTTCATCGGCGTCCTCGTCCTCTTCGTCCTGCAGGAGCAATTGGCGACTTTCGGCCCGATCTATCTGATGCTGCTCGGCGCCATCGCCATTGTCGTAATGGTATTCTTTCCCAAAGGCCTGTGGGGCTCCTTCGCCGAGAGGTTCGACGTCAGGCTGTTTCCGGTTCGACGCCATTTGCAGATCAATGAGCCGCCGCGCGACTAGCCCCGCGCTTGGCCTCTTTCGGTCGCGGTGATAAACGGGCGTCGGCCCTGAAGGCGTCGCGTCGAAAACATGAATGAGATGAGCAACAAGCCGCCCGCGCTCGACGCCCTCGCCAGCGATATTCGCGCCAGCCTCAGGTCGGGCGAAACCATGTGTTTCGTTTCCGGCAATTTCAACGTCGTCCATCCCGGCCATTTGCGCCTTTTCAAATTCGCCGCCGACATCGCCGATAAACTCGTCGTCGGCGTCAATCCGGACGACAATCCCGGCGTGAGCATGCCGAGCGCTTTGCGACTCGAAGGCGTCAAGGCGATCTCGATGGTCCATCGCGCGATCCTGCTCGAGGAGCCGCCCGAGCAATTCATCGCCGCCCTGCAACCGGAATTCGTCGTCAAGGGCAAAGAATTCGAGGACCGGCAAAATTCCGAAGAGCCGGTCCTTACCGCTTATGGCGGCAAGCTCGTCTTTAGTTCGGGCGAGATGATCTTCTCCTCCGTTGCGCTGCTGCGCCGCGAGTTCACCACGCGCAATTTCTCGGCGATCCGCAAGCCGCTCGACTATCCCGCCCGCCATGGCTTCGCGCTCGCCGACGTCAAAGCCAATCTGGCGAAATTCTCTGGAATCCGCGTTCTGGTGATCGGCGATCTCATCATCGACGATTACATAACTTGCGAACCCCTCGGCATGTCGCAGGAAGACCCGACCATCGTCGTCTCCCCGATCGATACGATGACTTTCATCGGCGGCGCCGGCGTCGTCTCTGCCCATGCCAAGGGCCTCGGCGCCGAGGTGCAATTTTGCTCGGTCGTCGGCGCGGACGAAGGCGCCGAACTCGCCCGGGGCAAATTAGAGACGCAAGGAATCGGCGTCGCGTTCTTCGAGGATTCCACCCGGCCGACCACACGCAAACAGCGCTTCCGCGCCCATAACAAGACTTTGCTTCGCGTCAATCACTTACGTCAGCACGCGGTCAGCCACGAAATCTCCGCCAAGATGCTCGACGCGATCGACAGCCGCCTGGCGACCACCGATGTCCTCCTCTTCTCCGACTTTAATTACGGCTGCCTGCCGCAACCTCTGGTCGAAGCCGTGGTCGAGCGCGCGGCGGCGCGCAACATTCTTATGGCCGCCGACAGCCAGGCCTCGTCCCAGCTCAGCGACGTCTCGCGGTTCAAGCACATGGCGCTGATCACGCCGACCGAACGCGAGGCCCGGCTCGCCGCGCGCGACTTCGACTCCGGCCTCGCCTATTTAAGCGAGCACCTCTGCGCCAAGGCCGAGGCGCAGAATGTCGTGATCACGCTCGGCTCGGAAGGCATGCTGATCTGGGGCGCCAAGCAAGGGCGCTACCTCGCCGACCGCCTGCCGGCGCTGAACACGCTGCCGAAAGACCCGGCGGGCGC
>JASLHV010000040.1 GCA_030153205.1 Roseiarcus sp.
AAGCGGCTTCCCGACAGCACGCAAACCCACACAGCGGCAGCCGCGCCTCCGGTCGCCCACCCAACCCGACTGCCACCGAGCCAGCTACACGGCGTTAGCGAGGGGTCGATCTGAGACCAATTCGCTGCGGTTCCAAGACGCCGCAGCTCAGAAGCTCATGCATGACGCCCATCCGTTCAAGCGGACGGAACGGCGGAGTGTAGGAGGCAAAAGAGAGGTGATTTCAGTCAAATACGGAGAGTATATTATGACACACGGCGCTGCTGTGGCAGATACTAATTCAGTCGCTTTATTACCCGCGCTCGAGGCGGGCCCGCATCAACGGCGACTTAATCTCATTGCGATCGTCGCAACATTCGGCGGCCTTTTGTTCGGCTACGACACCGGGGTGATCAATGGAGCCCTCGAGCCCATGAAAGCCGACCTCGGTCTAACGACGTATACGGAGGGTTTGGTCACAGCGACCCTGCTCCTGGGAGCCGCTGTTGGGGCCCTCATCGGCGGCCGGATGAATGACAGTCTCGGTCGAAAGAAAACCCTCACGATTGTGGCGATCTTCTTCTTCATTGGCACCCTTGGCGGCGTCCTCGCCCCCAGTCTAGGGATCATGCTTCCTGCGCGAGTCGTTCTCGGATTTGCGGTCGGCGCAGCATCGGTGACGGTTCCGGTGTACTTGGCCGAGCTTGCGCCGACAGAGCATCGAGGCACGTTGAGTGGCCGCAATGAGCTGGCGATTGTCGTGGGACAGATGCTCGCCTTCATCATCAACGCCATCATCGCCAATATTTGGGGACATCAGCCGGGCGTGTGGCGCTACATGCTGGCCGTCGCGGCGGTTCCTGCCGTGTGCTTGTTCATCGGCATGCTGCGGATGCCGGAATCGCCTCGTTGGCTGATCTCCAAAGGTCGTCGCGACGACGCGCTCGACGTGCTGCTGCAGATTCGCAACGAGGACCGAGCTCGCGCGGAATTGACCGAGGTCGCGCAACTGGCCGGGACGGAAGCCGCAATCCAGACCGGCGGCTGGGCGGATCTAAGCATCGCGTGGGTCCGTCGCATCGTCATCGCCGGCTGCGGACTGGCGATAGCGCAGCAGCTCACCGGCATCAACTCCGTTATGTACTATGGGACGCAGTTGCTTCACCAAGCCGGTTTCTCCGCCGACGCGGCGCTCATCGCAAATATCGCCAATGGCGTACTTGCGGTCGTCGGTTCCGCGATCTGCCTCTTCGTTGTCATCGACAGGGTGCCGCGACGCAAACTCATCCTCTTCGGTTTCATCGCTTGCACGATCGTACACGGCCTTATCGTGCTCGCGACGACCTTCGTCCCCGAAGGGATCGCCCGAGCCTATGCCGTTCTGGTGTTATGTGTGACGTTCGTATTCTTCATGCAGATGGCGCTGAACGTGCCGGTCTGGGTCTGCCTGTCGGAATTGTTCCCCCTCCGATTGCGCGGATTCGCAATGGGCCTGAGCATCTTGTGCATGTGGCTGATGAACGCCGCGCTGACGTTCAGCTTCCCGATCATTGTCGATGTGTCGGGATTGCAAGGGGTCTTCGGCTTGTTCTTCGTCGTCGGCATGATCGCGATAGTGTTCTTGTGGAAGATGTTGCCGAACACCAGCGGCCGCTCCCTGGAGAAGTTGGAAGCGTCCTTCGTCGCCGGCGACTTCCGCTGACGGGCGTCTTAGCCAAAGCGAGGCGGGCCGCGTTTGACGCGGTCCGCGACAAACGGCGACGCCGCTTCTTACCCACCGCGCGAACACGTCACAAATAGCTCCAGCTTGGAATTGACTTCCGTCCGCAATCCATGAATCATCATGTGTTCAGCCCTCGCAGCCTGTCGCCGCGGGGCTTGTCGTGTTCAAAGCGTCAAAATCAACGTTTCCGAGCAACTGCAACAGGAGATAAGCCATTCGTCGTCCTATGAAGGCCGCCCCGACCCCGGAGAAGGGCGGGCCGTTAACCAACCGTGAAATTAGGGCCCGGGAAATTCAACTCATCGACGCCGAAGGTCAAAATCGCGGCGTCGTGCAAACGACAGACGCTTTGCAACTCGCCGAAGAAGCCGGGTTGGACCTGGTCGAAATTGTGCCCAACGCCACGCCGCCGGTTTGCAAAATCCTCGATTTCGGAAAATTCCGTTTTCTCGAGCAGAAGAAAGCCGCCGAGGCGCGCAAGCGCCAAAAGATCGTTGAGATCAAAGAAATCAAATTGCGCCCGGGCATCGACGACCACGATTACGAAGTCAAGATGAGGGCGGTGCGCCGTTTCTTCGAGGAAGGCGACAAGGTGAAGGTGACTTTGCGTTTTCGCGGCCGCGAAATGGCGCATCAGGAGCTTGGGTTCAAGCTCCTCAACCGGGTCCGTGCTGAGACCGTGCCGTTCGCCAAGGTCGAGGCCGAGCCGCTGATGGAAGGGCGGCAAATGACCATGGTCCTGGCGCCGAAATAACCCCGTTCCGGTCTCCGCAATCGAACAAAGCGGCGGCGGCCGAAAGCCGGCGCCCGGACAGCATAGGGGTTATGCCCTATCAGCATTGGCGAAATTCGCCGGCGACAGGTATTTGAAGCGCCTAGCATTCTAGGCGCTAATGCAAGCGTCGGATGATCGACGTCGAGCGCCCCCAATGAGCACTGTTCAAGACGTAAGCGAAACCGCGCGGGAAGCGCCGTCTTTGGCGCGGCCGGCTGTCGTAACGGCCGAAACGACGACGATCGCCATTATTCTCGGCGTTAGCGTCTCGCATATGCTCAACGATATGATGCAATCGCTGGCGCCGGCGCTGTATCCGGTGTTTCGCAATCAATTCGCGCTGACCTTCTTCCAGACCGGCCTCATTACCTTCGTTTTCCAGGTGACCGCCTCGCTCCTGCAGCCGCTGATTGGTCTTTACACCGACCGCCGGCCGAAACCCTTCTCGCTGCCGGTGGCCATGGTCTTTACGGTTCTTGGCCTGGCCGTTCTCGCCTATGGCCAGACCTATTCGACGCTCCTGATCGCCGTAGCGTTGATCGGCGTCGGCTCGGCGATCTTTCATCCCGAAGCCTCTCGCGTCGCGCGCGCGGCTTCCGGAGGTCGGCATGGCCTCGCCCAATCGCTGTTTCAGGTCGGCGGCAATTTTGGCCAATCGCTCGGCCCGCTGATGGCCGCCTTCATCGTCGTGCCTTATGGCCAGCGCTCGGTCATTTGGTTTACCGCGCTAGCGCTGATCGCCGTCGTCATCTTGACCCGCGTCAGCCAATGGTACGCGGCGCGCAAGCCTATGGCTAAGCACACGGCGTCCTTGAAAATCTCGCCTGTGCCGCGCGCGCTGGTGAGGCGCTCAATGACTATTCTCGTCGTGATCATGTTCTCGAAAGTCTTCTATATTTCGAGCCTGACCAGCTACTATACTTTCTACCTCATCAACACTTTCAGCGTGTCGGTGCAGGATTCGCAGCTCTATCTTTTCTTGTTCCTCGGCGCCTCGGCGGTGGGCACTTTCATCGGCGGCCCGATCGGCGACCGTTTCGGCCGAAAGTTCGTCATCTCCGGTTCGATTATCGGCGTCTTGCCGTTCACCCTTCTGCTGCCGCATTTGAATTTATTCTGGACGGCGGTGGACAGCGTCCTGATCGGCTTGATCCTCTCCTCCGCCTTTTCGGCGATCGTCGTCTATGCGCAGGAATTGGTGCCCGGCAATGTCGGCGCCGTGGCTGGCCTCTTCTTCGGCCTTTCCTTCGGCCTCGGCGGGATCGGCGCGGCGGTGCTCGGCGAACTCGCCGACTGGACGAGCATCGGTTTCGTCTATCAGGTCTGCGCCTTCCTGCCGGCGATCGGCCTGCTGACCTATTTCTTGCCGAACATTCGGTCGCTGCGCGCGTAAAACGAAGCGCAAGTTTCCTATCTGTCGGCTCAAGCCGCGCGTTCGCGCGGCCGAGAATTTCTCATCCGCGTCGCAATCGCGCCCGCGATGGCGCCGCGCCGGATCAAATCGCGCTGACTGTTTTCAAGAACGAAGGCCAGCGCGTCCTCGACCCAATCGGGAATGGAGCGTCGGGCCATACTCCAGCGGTGAACGGTCGCGGGAGAGAGCGGCTTGCCCCGCGCCTCGCCGAGCGATTGGGCGAGCGGCGTCTGCCATCGCTCGCCAAAGAGAATTTCGCCAACGAACCGTAAAAATCCCGGTGTGACCAGCGTTCCGCCGCCCTGCAATGTCGTATCTTCGGGAAGCGGCAGATTGGTGCGATACTTCTTTTTAGAAACGGCCAATCGGTCCACCCGGCGTTGCAACAATTTACCGACCGCCAGCGCCGCCTCGTTCGCCAACGACGTGTGCTATAAGCGAAAAAAAACAGCGTCGCTCGGAAGAGCGACGCCGCAATATCGGATCAGGCTGCGGCCTGTTTCGCAGTTGGAACTGAATCGATCGTCTTCAGAATCTGAGATGCGATTTGGTAGGGGTCGCCTTGCGAGTTCGGGCGGCGGTCTTCCAGATAGCCTTTGTAGCCATTGTTGACGAAGCTGTGCGGAACGCGGACCGATGCGCCGCGGTCAGCGACGCCATAGCTGAACTTGTTCCATGGCGCGGTTTCATGTTTGCCGGTCAGGCGCATGTGATTGTCCGGCCCATAGACGTCGATATGCTCCTTCCAATTCTCGCCGAACGCTTTCATCAAGGACTCGAAATACTCCTTGCCGCCGACTTCGCGCATGTAAGAGGTCGAGAAATTGCAATGCATGCCCGAGCCGTTCCAATCGGTGTCGCCAAGCGGCTTGCAATGGAATTCGATGTCGACGCCGTACTTTTCCGTCAAGCGCAGCATCAGATAGCGCGCGATCCACATCTGGTCGGCGGCTGTCTTGGAGCCCTTTCCGAAAATCTGGAACTCCCACTGGCCCTTCGCCACCTCGGCATTGATGCCTTCGTGGTTGATACCGGCGGCAAGACAAAGATCGAGATGTTCCTCGACCATCTTGCGCGCCAAATCGCCAACGTTCTTGTAGCCGACGCCCGTGTAGTAGGGGCCCTGCGGCGCGGGATAACCGCTCTCCGGAAAGCCAAGCGGGCGGCCATCCTTGTAGAAGAAATATTCCTGCTCGAAGCCGAACCAAGCTCCGGCGTCGTCCAGGATCGTTGCGCGCTTGTTGGAGGAGTGCGGCGTCTTGCCGTCCGGCATCATGACTTCGCACATGACGAGAGCGCCGTTGGTGCGCGCGGCGTCGGGATAGACCGCGACGGGTTTCAGCACGCAATCGGAGCTATGGCCCTCCGCCTGCATGGTCGAGCTTCCATCGAAACCCCAAAGCGGTAGTTGTTCAAGAGTCGGGAAGCTGTCGAAATCCTTGAGCTGCGTCTTGCCGCGCAGATTTGGTACCGGCGTATAGCCGTCCAGCCAAATATATTCGAGCCTATACTTCGTCATTGCCACCCTCTCACGATTTCGTCGGCCCGCGCTTTCTCGATCGCGGAAATCCATCGACGGGCCTTAGGGCAGCATTTTCTATGCCAGGGCGTTTACCTTTTACGTCACAGGCGCCCGCAAATACGCCAGAGCGACAAATGCCTATAATTTCGCCATTTAGCGATTTTATTTGAAGCACTTCGCACGAATCATAGGCTTTCTGCTATTGTGATCCATTACACGACGACCACATTCTCTATCGACGGAGTCGCCCGCCAAAAGAGATAGGAGAAACGCCATGAGCGCGGATATGCGTCCTTCGGCAAAAATTTATCAGTTCCCGCGGAAAGCCCAGGCGAGTTTTGCAGCCTCCAATCGTCGCGCGATCGTTGCGACGAATCCTCGGTTTCAGGCGGCGCCTGCCGTGGACTTCGGCAGCGGTTGGTACCATGAAGCGGCGATAGAGGCTGAGCGTCCGCGCAAGCCTTAGGCCGAGGATCCACTAAGCGCCAAATATAGACCAGCCGGTTCGTCTCGCGAGCGTCTCCAAGGCTATCCGGCCAAGGTGGGAGTTTCCCGCATTATCGAGTCCCGGCGACCACACCGCGATTGACGCCCTGCCCGGCGCGACGGCTAAAATGCCGCCGCCAACGCCACTCTTGCCTGGTAATCCGACGCGATAGGCGAATTCGCCGGAGCCATCGTAATGACCACACATCAGCATGAGAGCGTTGATGCGACGACCCCGTTCAGCCGATACGACATTGAGGCCGGTCGATGGGTTGCGGCCGGAATGGGCGAGATAGCGGCCCGCCCTCGCTAGCTGCCGGCATGACATCGCGATGGCGCAATGGTGGAAGTAGACGCCGAGCACGTGATTGACGTCGCCTTCGATGACGCCAAAGGATTTCATGTAATTGGCGAGCGCCGTATTGCGGAAACCGGTACGTTTTTCCGACGCGGCGACGGCGCGGTCGATGAAGATCGACGGATCTTCCGCAAGGAATTGTACAAATCTGAGGATCTCGCCGAGCGTCTCGCGTGGCTCGCGCCCGGCGAGGATGGCGTCGGTGACGGCGATCGCGCCCGCGTTGATAAAAGGATTGCGCGGCACCCCGCGCTCCCGCTCCAATTGCACGATCGAATTAAACGCATTTCCGGAAGGCTCGCGACCGACCCGGCGCCATAGGCGATCGCCGTTCCTCCCGAGGGCGAGAGTCAGCGTGAATACCTTTGAGATGCTTTGTATCGAAAAGGGGATCGCGCTGTCGCCGCCTTCGTGGACGGCGCCGCTGGCATCGACAATGGCAAGGCCGAAAGACTTGACATCGACATTCGCCAATTCCGGAATGTAGCTCGCAACGACGCCGCGATCTTTGCGCTGCTTCATTTCCTCGGCGATCTCTTTGACGATAGCGTCGAGGTTGCCTAGCGCGCTGCTCATGGTTTCGCCGCCCTAGTCATTTCGGGCAGCGTGAGGGCAATAGTCTCGAGACGGAGGCGCGCCATTCCATATATGCGAAGCGCCTGCAAATTTCGTTCCCGACGGGTCTCAAATCGCGCGTAGAGGCTTCTGCGCCGAGTCAGGCTTGAAATATCTCCGCGGCGACAAGTTCGATCCCTGGCGGATCGAGGCGGAGGGTCCCGTCCCTCACGATTCGGGTCATGATGACGTCGCCTTCGCCTCTCGCGTGATGAACGATGAGGCGTTTGTCGGGGTCGACGATGAGGTAGTGCCTCACGCTGGCGACGCGAAAGTATCCTGCGAGTTTAGCCGAGGCGTCAATGTGGCGGGTCGAAGGCGAGAGGACCTCGACGACGATGACGGGGCTCGGCGCTTCGATGGCCTCGTTCGGTAGCTTCTCGCCGCAATAAACAAGCGCATCCGGCTCGTGCGCTGTGTCCTGATCGACGCGAACCGTCATCCCGTCGGGCAGCATGTAGCAAGTCAGCCCCGCCCGGCGAATGCCGGAAAGAAGGGCAGTTTGGACCGCATATTTGACCGCGGCATGGCCCGCCCGTTCGGGCGACATGGCGTAGACGACGCCGGCGTAAAGTTCATAACGCCCCGGCCGGCCGTCAGCCCAGGCCAGATATTCGTCGACCGTCATCCTTTGCTTGGGAACCGGATTCATCGTGGAGAATTCTAGCAAGCCGGCCGGTCCATCGCCAGCCTGTGAGGCGTGTCCATGCCTTCGCGCTTCGGAAGCGGCGCGCTTGGAACAAACCGCGAAACATGATTGCTGTTGGTCATGGCCGCCACAGCGATTCGCGAGCGCTCGATCACGAGCGATTTGAACGATGCTCAAAAAAGCGCGGTCGAGCACGGGCTGGCCGACCCAGCCGCCTCCCCGCCCCTTCTCGTCATCGCCGGCGCCGGCGCGGGCAAGACGAACACGCTGGCCCATCGCGTCGCCCGGCTGATTCTCGAAGGAGCCGATCCGACCCGCATTATGCTGGCGACTTTCTCCCGCCGCGCCGCCGCCGAACTCAACGCGCGGGTGCAGCGGCTTCTGGCGAAGAAGTTCTCGACCGGCGCAGCGGAAGCGGCGACGCCCAGTTTCAGCGGCACGTTTCATTCGATCGGCGCGCGCCTTTTGCGCGACTATGCGGAAAGGCTCGGCCTTGAACCGGCTTTCACCATTCACGATCGGGAGGATTCTGCCGACCTCCTCAATCTGGTCCGCCACGAACTCGGCCTTTCCGAACGCAAGGAGCGTTTTCCGACCAAGGGCACGTGCCTGGCCATCTACTCACGCGTGGTCAATGCGCGGGCGGACCTCGTCGAAACGCTTGGCCGCCACTTTCCTTGGTGCGCTGCTCATGAGAAGGAGCTGCGCAATCTCTTCGCCGGCTATGTCGAGGCGAAGCAGCGCCAGAGCGTGCTCGATTACGACGACCTGCTGCTTTACTTCGCGCAGATGATGCAGGAAGCAGATATAGCGGCCGAGATCGCGAACCGTTTCGACTACCTGCTCGTCGATGAATATCAGGACACCAACCGGCTGCAGCACGAGATCGTACTGGCGCTGCGCCCCAAAGGGCGCGGCCTCACCGTCGTTGGCGACGACGCCCAGTCGATCTATTCGTTCCGCGCCGCCACCGTACGCAATATTCTCGATTTTCCCAAGGATTTCGATCCGCCGGCGCGCCTGATCACGCTCGATCAGAACTATCGTTCGACGCAAGCCATTCTTGACGCATCGAACGCCGTCATCGCCCTTTCGCCGCAGCGCTTCGCGAAAGACCTTTGGACCGATCGCGCCGGCGGCGCCCGCCCTGTACTGGCGACGGTCAGCGAAGAAATCGATCAAGCGCGTTATATTGCGACACGGGTCCTGGCCACGCGCGAGGCCGGCGCAAGTCTCAAGTCGCAAGCCGTGCTCTTCCGCACATCGAGCCATAGCGCGGCGCTGGAGTTGGAGCTGACGCGGCGGAACATTCCCTTCATCAAATTCGGCGGCCTGAAATTCCTGGACGCCGCTCATGTCAAAGACGCGCTGGCGATGTTGCGCTTTGCGCAAAATCCGCGCGATCG
>JASLHV010000106.1 GCA_030153205.1 Roseiarcus sp.
CAGACGGCTCCACACCAGCCGCGCCTTGTCGAGCTTCAGCCAGGGCCCGTCGCGATCCGACAGGACGATGTCGCGGATCGTTGCGTCGGACGACAGCGCGCCATCGACCGCGCCGATCGATACTTTCGTCGACGGCGACGAAAGGGCCTTGGAGATCAGATTGGCGAGAACGCCTTTGTCTTCCTCGGCGGCGCTGAGCGGCGCGATGATGAAGGCCAACGCCGCCAGAGCGACAAGCAGCGGGGCGATGACGCCAAGACGCGCCTGCATCAGAAAGCCTGCCCGACGCTGACATAGACCGCGACCGGCTTGTCGCCCGAACGCCGATTGATCGGCGTCGCAATATCGACGCGGATCGGCCCGATCGCCGTGTAATAGCGAAGCCCGAGACCCGCGGCCATTTGCAACGGGTCCTTGAAGTCAGGGAAATTCGCGGCGAAGGCGTTGCCGGCGTCGAAGAACGGCACGACGCCGATCGTATCGGTGACTTTTATGCGCACTTCCGCCGAGGCTTCGAAAAGACTGCGGCCGCCGATGACGGAATTGTTCGGTCCGAGCGGACCAAGACTGTCATAGGCATAGCCGCGCACCGAACCGCCGCCGCCGGAATAGAAACGCAAGTTCGCAGGAATGTCGTCGAGCGACGAGCCCGTCAATGAACCGGCGGCGACGCGGCCGGCCAACACGTAGCGCGAATCTTCATCGAGCGAATAATAGGTGGACATATGTCCTTTCGCCTCGAAGAGGTCGAGCGTCGAGCCGAGAAAGGTCGGATAGGCGGCGAGCGTGGCGCCGACGCGAACGCCGCGCGTCGGATCGAGCTTGCTGTCGGTCGTATCATAGACGGCGGTGATCGGAACGCCGATGATCGTATAATCGACCTTGCCCAGCACATCGGTCGCGACGCCGGTTTGTCCCTCGATGCCGATCTGGATGGAGAAAGCGTCCGTAAAACGATGGCGGATCGCCGCCGTCGCATCGACGTCGCTGACCGTATAGCCGATATAGTTCAGCGTGTTGGTGCTGGCGTGTTCGTCGAGCGCGTCGATGAGAAGGTCGTTCCGCGTTCCCCCCAAAGCGGGCTTTAGGAAACTCGCGCTGACGCGCCAGCCGAGATCGGCGAGGCCGAAATGACCATATTGATTGACGAGCCCGTCATTGGGCGGCGCATAGAGCAGATCGCCTTCGAGACGCAGACGCTCCGCGCCGCCGAATAAGTTGCGGTCCTCCCAATAGAGCTGGCCATTGGGACCATCGATCGTCGAATAAGCCGCTGAGGCGCCGATTGCATGCTCTGCGCGGTCGACAACTTCAACCTGATACGGCAATTGGCCTTGCGCATCGAGATGATCGGCTTCGGTGACGCGCACCGAGCCGACGGCGGGAATATTGCGAATACTGGTCCTGGCGTCGGCGAGGGCTTTCGGCGAATAGGGATCGCCTGGCTCGAGATAAAGAAAAGAACGCGCGACTAAGGGATCGAAATGCTGCGGCCCGACAATCGTCGCCTCGCCCAATGTCGCGCGCGGGCCCGGCGCGACGGCGAGAGTCAAATCCATGATATGGGCGACATGGTCGACGATCGGCGACGGCGCCTGCACTTTGACGAGCGGATGGCCTTGCGCGCGAACGTAATCGACGATGCGCGCCATGGCGGCGCGAATGTCGCTCGCCGCGGCCGGATCGCCGGGTTTAAGCCCGATGATCTTTTGCGGAAGTTCGTCCCGCGTATAAGCAAGTCCGCTCGCCGCGTCGACGATGCGAACCGATCGCAAAGTGAAAAGGGGACCTGGATCGACCGCAATCCGGATCGGAGCGGCCTTGGCGTTGCGATAGGCTTCGGCGGCCTTTGCAAAGGCGCTCGTATCTGTCGCGCCGATCTTCAGGCTTGCTTGATCAATGGCGATGATGACCTTGGCGTCGTAATAACCGGCGCCCCACAGGGCGTCGACGATCGGCGAAAAATCGCGCATTGCGCGCCGCGCCAGGGAATCGCCGTCCGGCGGCGCGTCCTGGCGAAGTTTATAGAGCGATGACGCGTCCTTGACGGCGTTGACCAGTCCGGAATCGCCGCCGGCCACATCGATCGAAACTTTGTAGGCAATCGCCGTTTGTGAGACGGGCGGCGGCGCGTCATCGCCCCAAAAGCCGAAAAAATCAAAAGCGGAAGCGCTTGTCGTCAGACAAGCGACCGGCGCCAACGCGACGCTCAACGCGAGAAATACGCGAACCTTTCGACCAATAAACAACGTGACGTCGCCCCTGCAAATTCCGAGGACGTTGTTGGCTTATTTCATCAACTTTGGACGTCGGCGATAAGACTTGTCGCCGGCGATGAGGACATTGCGATTAAATAACGATCACCCTGAGTGAATGAAATTTCCGACCAAAGTCTTAACGCGGCGATGCCGATCGCCGCAAGGCGCCGCGCCAAAGAGGCTTAAACATCGCCCCAAACTTCACGCGCCACTTCGACGGCGCGCGCGAGCTTCTTCCATTGATCGTCTTCGCTGATGTCGTTGCCATGAGCGGTCGAGGAGAAGCCGCATTGATGGCTCAGCGCGCATTGGTCGAGCGGCACGTAATGACTCGCCTCTTCGATGCGCTTCTTGATCTCTTCTTTCGATTCGACCGCGCGATTTTTGGAGCTCATCAGGCCGAGCACGACCATCTTGCCCTTGGGCGTGAAGCGCAAAGGCGCGAAATCGCCGGAGCGTTCATCGTCATATTCAAGGAAGAAACCGTCGATCTTCATCTCATTCAGCAAAATCTCGGCGACCGGCTCATAGCCGCCTTGCGCCACCCAGGCGCTTTTGAAATTGCCGCGGCAGAGATGGACGGAGATCGTCATGTCCTTTGGCCGATCGCGGATCGAATCATTGACGAGACGACAATAGAGATGGGTCAGCGCATCGGGATCATCGCCGCGCGCCTTGGTCGATTCGCGGATCGCCGGATCGCAGAGATAGGCGAGGTTGGTGTCGTCGAGCTGAAGGTAGCGGCAGCCGCGCTTAGCGAGATCAGCGATCTCGTCGCGGTACGCGGCGGTGAGATCGTCGTAGAAAGCCTCGAGATCGGGATAGGCGCTCTCGCTGATCGCCTTGCGGCCGCCGCGGAAGTGCAACATCGACGGCGCCGGGATACAGACTTTCGGGGTCTGACGCGTCGCCGCTTTGAGAAAATCGAAGTCGCGGCCTTGGATCGAGGTCGCGTGGCGGATTTTGGATTCGACATGCATGGTTGGCGGACGAAAGCCAACCTCGGTTCCATCGTCCTTACGGAATTTGGCGGCGAATTCGCCGTAAGTCACGGTGACTCCGTCGAGCTTTTCGAGGAAGTCGACATGAAAATACGTACGGCGGAATTCGCCGTCGGTAATCCCCTTTAGGCCGACGTTCTCCTGCTGGCGAACCACTTCGCGGATGCAATCGTCCTCGATCCGCCGGAGGTCGTCGGCGGGAAGCCGGCCAGCGAAAAAGGCTTCGCGCGCCTCGCCTAAGCGTTTCGGTCGGAGATAGCTGCCGACATGATCGGCGCGAAACGGGGGCTTTTCGGTCATGCGTCTCCTCCGAGGGGTCGGCGCC
>JASLHV010000142.1 GCA_030153205.1 Roseiarcus sp.
GCCGTCGCCATATTGGCTTAACCTGACCAGTTCCAAGAGCCAAGTTATGTCAAGCGAACGATAGACTACGTTATGGTCAGCGATAATCTGTTCGGCACGACGGGCTACTCGAGCTTTCCACGCCACTAATAGAAGATCCCCGGAGTGATCTTGAACGTTCAAGCCGGTTCGCAGCAGGGAGGGACTGCCGTACTTCAGGATATGATCGGACACGTACCGCTGGAGGTAGTTGAAGCTCTCCTCGTCCGGCAAGATCGCGGGATCGTCGCTGTCGAACCAGCCGTTGGCGCGGGCGTGCTTCAATATCTTCTTTACTTCCGCAGCGGAAACATCGCGCGCAATATTCCAGCCGCCGCCGAACCAATCGGATAGCCTTATTTCCCAATCGACGCCGAGGAGGCTCGCTATACGCTGAAAATTGGCGAGGCTTATGGAATTGTACCTGTCGGCCTCGTATCTTTGAATCTGCTGCTCCTTCAGACCAAGCTTTCGTGCCAGTTCCTTTTGAGTAAGATTGCGCGCAATGCTCGCGACTATCAACTAGTGGCCGGGGTCGTTTCCACTTCTACGCTTGAGGTCCTCAAAATCTCCGCCCCGCGCGGCTTCATATGCCGTAACTAGGGACTCAAGTTCTCCCTTCTCCGCTTTGATTGCTTTGCGGAAACCGTTCACTACCTGAGGCGGGAGACCGGCTACGATCGGCTCAAAAGCTTGTTCCGATGACAAAAACTTATCAAGCTGGGAGGCCGTTGCCCGAGCTTCCCGCGCTTCTTGCTCGTTTAGAATCACCGCAAGATTTGCCATGCTCTCTTCTACACAACAAAATCGTTGTGCTCAAGGGAGCACTTCTTTCGAGAGGCGATGAGCCATTGAAAGCGCTGCAATGTAGGGGCGTTCAATTCGCCCCCCTACCTCACCATCACCGCCCAATAATCCAACTCCAGCACCACCGCCGGATCGTACCCCTCGCCCTCCGCCGAGCGCCCCGGAAAATCCTGACAAGGCCGGTTCTTCGTCGCGATCGTCCTCACCCGCAACGCCCCGACATCATCGCGGCCCGGCAGCGCCTCGCGCGCCAGGACCTCGCTCCAGGCGAAGACCGTATCGCCGGCGAAGAGCGGAGCGACGTGGCGGCCGCCGTTGATGGCGGCGATGTGGAAGGCGTTGGCGAGGCCGTTGAAGCTTAGGGATCGCGCGAGCGAGATGACATGGCCGCCATAGATCAAGCGCCGGCCGAAACGGCCCTGCCCCTCGCTGAATTGGTTGAAATGAACCCTGGCGTTGTTTTGGAAAAGCCGCGTCGCGATCTGGTGCTCCGCCTCCTCCACCGTGACGCCGTCGACGTGATCGATCTTCTCGCCTTTCTCGTAGTCGCCCCAGACATGCGGCGAGCCGGCGAGCGCGCGATCGTAACGCTTGAGGTCAATCCGCGGGCAGGCGCCGCCGAGGGCGTCGACGCCGACCGCCTTGGGGAGATCCGGGACAAAAGCCTCCGGCGCCGGCGCTGCGGGATCGCGCTTGCGCACCATCACCCAGCGCACATAGTCGAGCACGTTTTCGTCACGCTGGTTGAAGCCCTGTGAGCGCACATAAACGACGCCGCTCTGCCGGTTGGAATTCTCCTTCAGCCCGATCACTTGCGAGGAGGCGCTCAGCGTATCGCCGGGATAGACGGCTTTGAGAAAGCGGCAGTCGGCATAGCCGAGATTGGCGATGGCGTTGAGCGAGACGTCGGCGACTGTCTTGCCGAAGACGATGTGAAAGGCGAGCAAATCGTCGACCGGGCTTTTGGGATAGCCGATCGCCGTTGCAAAACTATCCGCCGACTGAACCGCAAAACGCGGACCGAAAATCGCCGAATAGAGCGCGACATCGCCCGCGGTCACGCTGTGCGGCGTCGCGTGGCGAAGCGTCTCGCCGATCTTGAAATCTTCGAAGAACCGCCCGGCGTTCGTTTTTTGCGCCACGTTCAAAACGAAGCCGCGTCAGAATACATAGGGATAGACGTAATAAATGATGATCCTTTCGACCAGCATCACACAGAGCAACAGGATCACCGGCGAAATATCGACGGCGCCGAGGCTGGGCAGGATCTGACGGATCGGCCGCAACAGAGGCTCGGTCAGATTATTGAGCATGGTCCAGACCGAGCGAACGAAATCGTTTCGGATATTGACGACGTTGAAGGCGATCAGCCAGGACAGAATCGCCGATGCGATAATGACATAGGTGTAAAGCTGAAGAGCCACGAGAACGATATCGAGAACGGCGCGCATTCAAATTCCTCTGGCTTTGCCCCGGCCGCCCGCCGCGTTGACAGGCCCCTGCCGGGGACGTAAGACCCGGCGCGACGGGGCTGTAGCTCAGATGGGAGAGCGCTGCAATCGCACTGCAGAGGTCAGGGGTTCGAATCCCCTCAGCTCCACCAGCCGGGCGCTTTTCGTCGGCTGATTTTGTAACCCCCGAAAATAGCGAGAGATGTCAGAGGCTTGGCGCGACTCTGGATGGTCGGCGGTGGTGGTGCGGCTCGATCGTCTAAGGCGTTAAACCCCTTCCGCGCTGAAAGTCCATGGCGGCTAAATACCGCCCTCTTCGCGGGGTGGCCCGAAGACCAAGATTTCACGCCGGGCTCGACGGTCGCAAGCGCGGCTGGCGCGTTCCGCCTGCCAACCCTCAGTTTTGGCGAAGACCGCCTTGCCTGCGGCGTCAACCGTGACGTTCATCGCGATTGTACCGCCACCTGTTCACATGCCGCTCCAACACTTTCTGGGCTTCTATTTGAGCCTCTCGTCGAGTCGCGTATGAGTGAGGAGATCGAATGACGACTTGATCGCCCTCGCAGACCGCCCAACGCGAACGCGCTTCATTAAGCAAGTCGCGGTCGATTTTGAGCGAGAATGGATGGGCGAGTTGGTCTGTCATTTTCGATCCGTTCGTCTATCGCCGCGCCGACATCAGAAATAGCGATCCATCAGCACCAGAGCCAGGATCACAGTGAGGCCGGCGGCAGCCGTCAGAAGCGCCCTAAACGTCATTCGCTGGCGCCGGCTTTCCATTTCAGTAGGGCGCTTGTATGGCCTTTTACCGCCACGGTTATTGATCATGCGACACGTTCAATCGTCCTCGCCTTCGCCTTAGCCAAGAGTCCATGTGAGATCGTTGGCGCGAAAATCCGCGGCCTTGCGCGACCCTTTCATCCCGGCGCGACCCCTTGGTATTTTGATCGAGAGCATGAAACTCTTTCCGCCCCGCCGGAGGACGCGCCGCGGCAAATGGAAATATGACGTTGGGTAGATCGTCCGATCTCCCCCGTCCGCAAAGCTTTGAGGAAAACGCTTGGGTAGATAGCGGTAGGCGGCTGATCGTCGCCGGCCAAAGGGGCGCTCGACCGGCGCCTTATCGCGGCAATGCCTGAGCCGCTTAGCTCTTCTTGGCGGGCGCGCTCAGCGCTTGACCGCCCTTGCTCTGCGATTGCTTGTACGCTGAGACGGCGCCCTTCGGTTTGTCGGATTTTGGCTTTTTCGTCTCTCGGCTCGATCGGTTTTTCTCTTTGGTCATCGCTTTTCCTCTCTCCAGCCTCCAACGATATCGATTGGCTTGGCTCGGCGCCAGAACTTTCGCCGGCTCGCGTGGAGTCGCGACTATTCGCTGGCCGCCGACCTAAGCCATTGGTCGCATAGGCTATCGCCAATGAGGGCGGACGGGCGAACAACTTTGGAGCTTCGATCTCATGGATGAAGTCGACTACATTTCGGGCGAAACGCGGCTCTTTGCGATCGTTGGACATCCGATCCAACAAGTGCGCTCTCCCGAGATGGTCACGGCCGAATTGAAAAGCCGCGGCTGGAACGCAATCCTCGTTCCCTTCGATGTTATCCCCGAGGACTTCGCGACGAGCCTGCCTTGCCTGATGCGCATGCCGAACCTGGACGGGCTTATCTTCACGATCCCCTACAAGCAGGCCGCGTGTTCGCTGGTCAGCGACTTGGGTGTCCAAGCCAAGCAGGTCGGCGCAATCAATGCGGCCGTTCGGAGCCACGGCGGGCGCTGGATCGGCGAGATTTTCGATGGGATTGGTTGCGTCGAGGCGTTCCGAAGGCGCGGCCTCGACTTCAAAGACCGACGGGTCATGTTGGTGGGCGCCGGCGGCGCGGGAAGGGCGATTGCCGTGGCGATCGCTCATCAGAACCCGGCCTCAATGCGGATTTTCGACGTCGATCGGCAACGCGGAGAAGCGCTTGTTCAAACTGTTGCGGCGATAAACCGAGATATCATTGCGCAATTTGGCGCGCCGCAGCTCCACGACGTTGATTTCCTCTTGAACGCCTCGCCGGTCGGAATGCTCAACGACCCGCGATGTCCGGTCGATGCTTCGCAAATTCCCGACAACATCGTCGTCTTTGACGCAATCGTTAAGCCGGAGGCGACGGCGCTGCTGACGATTGCGGGGCACAGGGGCTGTCGTACTATATTGGGGCGAGAAATGATGCGCGGCCAGATCAGCAAGATCGTGGACTATTTCGCCTCAGAAGGCGAAGGATTTGCCGCGAGGTGACGCCACCAGGAGACCCGCTGCTTCCAACGCGTCAGCCGATGAGCCTCCTCTGCGGAATGGTCATCGTGACCTTAAGACCCTCGCACGCCCAATCATAGGTCAGCGACCCGCCCAATTGGCCGATCACCGTATTGTTCACCAGCGTGCCGCCAAACCCGCTCTGCGCAGGCGGCGCGGCGACCGGCGGCCCGCCACGCTCCACCCAGGTCAATTGTAGATCGTCGCCCTGAACACGCCAGCGCGCCTCGACAAAGCCGGCGCCGTTGCTGAGCGCTCCATATTTGGAGGCGTTGGTCACCAGTTCGTGGAAGACAAGGGCGACGGCGTTGATCGCGTGATCGCCACAAGGAATATTCGGGCCGCTCGTGCGGATGAGCGGCGCCGCGCCGTCGCTCGCCTGATGGGGCTCGACCACCGCCCGTATCAACGAGCCGATGTCCCCGGTACGGGGTTTGCTGCCGACCTCGCGCAGATTGCGGCTTACCAACGCATGCGCGCTCGCTAGCGCGTGCAGACGCCCAGACAGCGCCTTGGCGAACGCCTTTGTGTCAGGCGCGGTCTTGACGCCAGCGCGGATCATGCCGTCGGCGATGGCGAAAAGGTTCTTAACCCGATGGCTCATCTCCTTGGCCAGCATCTCCTGGTTTTCGAGAGCTTCCTCGAGCCGATGCTCGGCTTCGCGCATGCGCAAGGCGATGCCGACGAAGGACGCCAATTCGGTCATCGCGCGGGCATGGCTGCGGGTGAAATGACCCTCCTTCTCGGAGACGATCCACAAGGTGCCGAGCGGCTGGACGCCGCGGATATAGAGGGGTACGAGCAGGACTTCCGGCACGACGATATTGGCGTTGGAAATCCAGTCGTAATACCGTTCCGGGTGCAGGGAGAGGACGGGGCCGTTCTGATCCAGCGTGACGCCGCAGGGGCTGAAGTTGCGCGGGGTCGTCGCGCCCTCGAAGGGCGACAGGACGCCGCGCAGGAATCGCCAGCGAAAGACGCCCGGCGCAGGCGCGTCCTCATAGAGGCTTATGCCGGCGGAAACGCCGCCGGTGATTTCCATTGCAAGATCAACAAATCGCGGCAGCACATCATCTGGCTTATCGGCCATCCGCGCGGCCAGTTCATGGACCGCCAGCATCTCTTGACGATAGTCGGGGAGCGTTGACTTACGACGGTCCAGCTCTCCAGTGATGTAAAGGTCCGCCAAGGCGTATCGGGATGTGTCGGTCGCGCTCATCTGGCCTCCGACCAGCTCTTGTATCAGCCCCATTGGCCATCATTACATGACATCGTCCGATCCCCAAAGCACGTCAGCGTGCGGCCGCAAAAAGGACGAATAATCGCGGCGGAGTTGAGTCGGCAATTCGCGCCGCTTGCGCCTTCCTGCTATGCAGGACGCCATGGATCGTTTTACAGCGCGACGGCTGGCTCACGCCGATCGACAGATCGTCGAGGGGATTGGGTTAGCCATCAAGCAACGCGAGATCATTTTTGAAATGGAGCGAATTGGCGTCGACGCCAGCAAATCCAAGGGCGTGCTAGAGGCGTTTTTGTCCCAACTGCGGGAATTTATCGACTATCGCGACAAATTGCTCAGGGAGCTCGACGCCTAGAGGCCGGCGTTGACGTCGACGCCGGCAAGGGCGGCCTTTCTAAACCACAGAAGCGATCAATAGATCGGCGCACGCTTGAAGTAGCGGCGCCGCAAGCCTCTATCTTTCGAACCGAGGCCTCGCTTTTCGCCGATTGAACTGGCTAAGTAACGGGATTGGGCGCATATACGCCTATCATCGGCTTCCTGAGACGGCGCGCCGATGGCTGAGAGACACGCTTGGTGCTCCCGCCTAACGCGGAGCGCCCATGCCGAATGCGGTTTATTTCCGACAAAAAGCCGAGCAGTGTCGGCGCCTCGCGGCATCGATTCTCACGCGCAACGATGTGACTGCCGCAGCCTTGCAGGCGCTTGCCGTAGAATTCGACAGCCGTGCGTCCGCCCTCGAGGCGGAAACAGCCGCCGCTCTCATCATTGGCTATGGCGATGACATTGGAGATCGCCAAACGCCCGCGAATGATAGCGATGGAGCGACTCAAAGACCTTGACTGGCAAGGCCGCGCGTTCTGAGCGCCTTATCGATGATTAATTTACGGGCTACGCGGTATTTTCAAATACCAACCGTTCAAGCTGACGCTGTAGCCGGAGTAGCCGAATGAGCGACATAAGCGACCGCGTCATTTACCCGATGATGGATTGGAGCATTTCGGTCGGCGAAACGAAAGTATGCCTGGTGGAGATTGAATTTGCGCGCAATCTGAAAGAAGCGAAGGCCGGCGCCAATGGCGGCGCGTTGCCGGGCGTGCCGCTCGGTATGACCGCGAACCAATGCCGCGAACTCGCAGCCGATCTCTTGGACGCGGCGAAGAGGCTCGATAAAACCTCGCATTGTGGCTCCAGGCCGCATTAATGCGAGGCGCTTTTCCCAGGACCGTACAACCGCCGAACGCCGCGCCTGAAGCTACGACGGTCCCTGCGGTTTGTCGCTTTCTCTGGCGGCTTTGACGGCCCGGCGCAATTGACCCAGAAGCGTTGGCCCATGAAGCTGGGTTTGATCGTAGCCTTCCTGTCTCAAGGCGGTCCGCAATTCTTCAATTCCGCGTACCTGGCCGGACCGAGCGATCTCGAAAGCCCTCTCCAACGTTGAAACGCCAATTTTCATCGCGCTGACCTCAGCGGCGCCGCGGCGCAAGACTCAGTCCGCCGCCTTCGACTGTCGTCAACATTCGCTTTGTCGGATTCGACATCGGCGATTTTCAAAAGCGCGTCGACAATATCGTTTGAGGTATAACAGCCTCGCCGCACAAAACGAAACCGCGCCCGAAAGGCCGGACGCGGTTAATGGACGAAGCGCCTTGCCGGTACATCCGCAGCTAAGGCGCAGGGCCGCGCCCATATTAGACGGCGCGAAGATTATCCGCTGACGATTTGCCGGTTCGACGATCCGCGACCAGATCGAACGTCACCTTCTGACCTTCGTTGAGGCCATGCAATCCGGCGCGCTCGACGGCGCTGATATGAACGAACACATCCTTGGCGCCGTCGTCCGGCTGGATGAATCCGAAGCCCTTCTGGGTGTTAAACCACTTCACTGTGCCTTGCGTCATAGACCTTTTCCTTTAACTACAAGCATAAGCGACCGCGCAACGACGCGGCCGCGATAGATCCGAGATTTGGAAGAAGGTCGTCAGTCTGACGCTAAGCGCGTCGAGGCCACGTCGTTCGGCCGAACTCGATAGTCGGACACATAGCGTCTTTTGGTCGGTTTCGCAAGACAACCGTAGAAATAGTGAGCGTCGGGCTCGCTATTTCCCGCGCCATCCCCCATATTACACGGATCATCGGCAAACGCGCCGGCCGCCGATGGCTGGGAGACCAAGCGCACTCCCGCCTCAACGATAGCCCGATTTACCAAATCATCTGTATTCGGCAAACCCAGAGCAGCCGTCGCCGCTTCGGTCGAATTTTCGCGAATTCTAATAGGAGTGTCGATTTTGCAAGTGCTCGTACGTGATAATAACGTCGATCTAGCGCTCCGCGTCCTGAAGAAGAAGTTACAGCGTGAAGGAATTTTTCGCGAGATGAGGCTCCGTCGCTTTTACGAGAAGCCATCGGCGCGAACGACGCGTGAGAGAACAGAGGCGATCCGTCGGGCCCGAAAACTCGCTCGTAAGCAGGCGATTCGCGAGGGATTGGTCGTTGCAACGCGCAAGAAAAGACCAGAGCCGTCCAAGGACAGACCTGGTTCTCGCGCAGGCGCCTTGACGCCTTCGCCGAGCGGCGAGGCCAAACTATGAAGCTTTACATATTCCGATCCGAGACGAAGAGCGAACTGAGGGCGTTCTGCGCCGATGTCGCGGGTATCAAGCTGCCGGATCGTTTCAAACCGTGGCGCGCGATCGGCGTCGTCAGGCCTGACAGGGCGCCGCCGCATAACCTTCCGCGCGCTGAAATCGAGAAATCGATTGAAATGCAGGGCTTCCAGCTCTGGCGCCAGAAAGAGACTTAGAAGGTTGATGCCGCGTTTAACGTGGTAGGAGATAGAAATAGAAGATGTCGAGCACCGCGGAACCGAAGACCAATGCCGCCCGCGCCGGAGATTGGGCGCTGGCTCTGAAGCATTATCGCGCGCCGAGCGTTTCCCGCGCATGCTTTGAAATCGCCGTCACGCTCGTCCCGTTCCTTGCCCTCTGGGCTTTGATGCTTTTCGCCGTATATGCCGGATGGTACTGGCTCTACGCTTTCATGATCGCACCGGCGGCTGGCCTGCTGGTCCGCCTTTTCATGATTCAGCATGATTGCGGTCATGGCTCTTTCTTTCCCAATAGGACAGCGAACGACTGGACAGGTCGCGTGATCGCTGTCTTTACGCTGACTCCCTACGATCATTGGCGGCGGAGCCACGCGATTCATCACGCGACCTCCGGCAATCTCGACCGCCGCGGCATCGGCGACATCACCACATTGACGGTGCGGGAATATCTCGCTGGCGATCGCTGGAGTCGATTTCGCTATCGGTTCTATCGCCATCCCGCGGTAATGTTCGGCCTCGGCCCTTTCTTTCTCTTCGTCATTCAGAACCGTCTTCCGGTCGGCTTTATGCGGAAGGGCCCGGCGCCCTGGCTCAGCACAATGGCGACGAACGCAGGGATTTTCGTCGCGGTG
Organism: Roseiarcus sp.; assembly: GCA_030153205.1. Taxonomy (GTDB): domain Bacteria; phylum Pseudomonadota; class Alphaproteobacteria; order Rhizobiales; family Beijerinckiaceae; genus Roseiarcus. The sequence goes on from JASLHV010000142.1 coordinate 9,273, forward strand.
GCCCTCCTGATTTGGGCCTTCGGCCTCTTGCCCTTCCTTATCGTGCACCTGCCGATTGTTGTCCTCGGCGCAACGGCAGGCGTCTGGCTCTTCTATGTGCAGCATCAATTCGAACATACCCAATGGGAAGAGACAGAAACCTGGGACGCGCAGGAAGCGGCGCTGCATGGCAGCTCGCATTACGATCTTCCGCCGATCCTGAGATGGTTCACGGCCAATATCGGCGTGCATCACGTACATCATCTGTCGAATCGAATTCCTTACTACCGCTTGCAGGACGTGCTGCGCGACCATCCCTCGCTCGGGGTCGTCGGTCGAATTACGCTGCTGCAGAGCCTCGCTTGCGTGCGGTTGACATTATGGGACGAAGATAAAAAAAGGCTTGTTTCGTTCGGCGAGGCGCGGATGGCCGCCGCGTAAGCGATTGACGGCTGCGCCTCTCGCTTAACTGTCGCCAACAGGCTATGATGATGAATCGTCGGCTTCTTGTTTCAGGCGTCGGCGGCCGAGAGAGACCCTGGGTCGCGCTCCCGCCTGATGGCCAACAGGAGCCGACTATGGTGGCGGAAACCAGAGCGTTCGACGCTCTATTCTCAGAACATGATGCGACAACGGTCGGCGAGGCGTTTTCAATCGCCTGCGAGACGCTCGATGCGACTGGAGCCGGCGACCGCAAAAAAGTTCTTCGCGCCGAAATAGCCACGGCGCTTGTCGAGGCCGCTACTTATGGAGTCAGCGACAAACAGAAAATGGCTGACGCCGCCGTAAGGTTGGTTTTCATCGATCTTATCGAGATCGAACTATCATAGGGCGGCGGCCCCTTCGCGCCTCCGTCTCCATCGTGATATGAACCTCATAAGGTACAGAATTTCTGGGCAAGCGTATGTTCGATTGGATATGACAAGTCGTAATTCTTCGCCGGTCGGATACGCCAAGTGAGCGCGATCATCGGCGTCCTAAGGATTAAACATTATGGGAGGTTGCATTGGCGACTATCGAATTGACAAAAGTCGAGGAACATCCAAATAGCAAGATATTGTTCAGAGTACGCGTGAATGTGGGCGCAGGTCAGATGGAATTTCCGATAGGTGTAGAGGACAAAGGGTCGCCGATGCTGAATGAAATGGCGGTCCTTCGCTCGACGGTAGGATTTGCGGAAGAGCTTGCGTCGTCCGTTCGACTCCGTCTGGGTTTACAGCCCTAGAGGCGGCGATAAAGTCGATCCCATGGAATGCGTAATATGCTGATTGCGAAGTCGGACAGCTTCGAATGACGAACGATAACGATCCTCGAAGGCCCGCTATTGAGGACGCCCGCCAACGCAAGTTGACACTGCGACTTCTCATGATCATCGCGGTTCTCGCCGTGATCTTGATTGGAATGACGGCCAGGCGTTTTCTTTGACGCGCCGCATAGCGGAGTTTGCGCGCGCTGTCGTTAAAATCTGAACAAGTTTTTTCGCCGGCAAGAGCCTCGGACGTCAGCCTGCACTAGAACGCGCGATCGCCTTCGACGGAACTTCGCTCGCCTTGTCGGCGGCGATGGTCTATTGTCCGTCACAACGGGAAAGCGACCGACAATGCCCACGGAAATAAAGACACCGATACTATGTCAATGTGGGCACGGCGGATTTTTGACATGCACCGAAAGCCGCCGACCTTTTAGCTTCGAGTTTTATAGTCTGGAAGGTTTTACCGGCAAACAATTGATGGTCACCGATTCCGGCAGTACGCCGAACGACCTACTTGCCAATCTTGAACCCGCCTGCCCGGCTTGTGGTCAAACGGGAATGGTCAGTTACTCGTAGCGACCGTAAGGAAGCGCGCGCTCCCGTTTGTAAGGCGGCTGCGTCAGGCACGGCCTTGGCCGCTACTTGCTACCTCGAGCTCGGTATTTTGGCGGTCGCGGCGAATACGACATGATGCTCAATTTTGAACATCGGCTGTTCAAAAGTAATGCAGGCTCGGAATGAGGGCGGCAGTCTTCTATATGAAATATACGGGTAGTAACTTGTGCTTCCAGTCCAGGCGACCGCTGATCAACGCAGGAGGAGGTCATGGCGGAATCTGAATCTCACCCGTTGCCTCAGCCGCTTTTCCACGAACCCATATTTGGCGACGGCAAGGTTTCGCCTGACCCGACCGGTTTTATGGAAGAGCACCCTTCCGATTCCAAACTCTATGCTGAAGTCGACAAGCTGCTTAAGACGCAGGTCGTCGGTTTCAATAAATCTCGCGCGGCGCCTGACGAGCTTTACACGCTTGCTGACGCCTATGGCGCGCGCGGAAAGGAAGTGATCGGTGAAATCGAGAAGGCGAAGCGAATCGTGTTCCACGTCATCGGCGATTCCGGCGCGACGACAGCGGGAAAGCAGTACGGGCGTGAGTTGTCGGTCACCGATCAACTGACGATGGATTGCAACATCACGGAGGTCGCCAACCGTCCGTCTTTCCTCTTTCATCTCGGCGATGTCGTCTACGATTTCGGCGAGTCAAAATATTACTACGACCAGTTTTACGCGCCGTTTCGCGATTATCCGGCGCCGATCTTCGCGATCCCCGGCAACCACGACTCGTTCGTATTGCCGAAGACGCCGGCCGGCGAAACGCCTCTCGACATTTTCACCCGGAACTTCTGCGCTGAAAGCCCGGTGGTCACAGAAGAGGCGGCTTCGCTCCATCGCACGGCTATGACGCAACCTGGCGTGTACTACGCGCTTGATGCGCCTTTTGTCCGGATGATCTGCTTGTTCAGCAATGCGCTGGAAGACCCCGGCGTGATCTCCAGCGAAAAAGGACATTGGTCGGCGACGCCCGACTATCAGCTTGAATTCCTCGAGGCGCAGTTCGACAAAATTCGGCGTGACCACTACAAGGGCGCGTTGTTGCTCGCTGTGCATCATCCGCCATTCAGTTACGCCGCCAAGAGTCACTCGAAATCGCCGGGTGGATCGCACGGCTGCAGCACAGCCATGCTTCGGCAGATCGACGCGATATGCAACAAGGTCGGCGTCTATCCGCACGCTTTTCTGTCGGGACACGCCCACAATTATCAACGTTACACCCGGACTGTCACCGTGAAGGGCAAGGATCGCGACGTTCCGTTCATCGTCTGTGGAGACGGCGGCCATCATGTCAATGCATTGGTGCGCGCAAGGCGCGGAACGCCCGCGCAGGAGCCGCATTTCGGTACAGATGTCAGCTATCTCGATGTGAAACCGGCGATCGAGACGAAAGGGTTACTGCTGGAAAAATACAACGACAGCAGCTACGGCTACTTGCGAGTCAGCGCCGACGAGAACCAGCTTGCGATCGGATTCCATCTCGTCGGCTCGTCGACCATCGCGCAGTCTCGCATCGACAAAGTGACCGTTGATATAGCCAAACACGAGATGGTCTCGAATTGAGCCAAAGCGGGAGCGGCGCCGTGAATGCGTCAGGTCCGACGAAACCTAGTCGGTAGCCGGTACGGAGTGATGCTCATGCGCGATACGCCATTCGCCGTCAACCTTGCGCAGGCCGACGGTTAGTCGGAACAGGAAACCATCCTTGTCGGCCGGATTGCTGGACGCGTCAGGACCGCAGCGCATGATGGCGACCGCGAAAGCGACGTCCTGGCCACTGGTCACGGCGAGTTCTTCAATATCAAAGGCCGTCCCGGGCTTGTGATAGCGGAACATCAGGTCCCAGGTCTGCTCGTACGCCTTGATCCCTTTACATTGCAGCGGCGGCGGCAAGTCGAACATCACCACGTCCTGATCGTGATGGGCGAGGATCTGAGGAATATCGTGCCGGCGGACCGCGTCCGCCCAGGCTTCGAGCAGGGCCTTGATCTCGATCTCTTCGGTTTTGGCATGTTCTGACATGGTTTTCGCTCCCTGGTCCGCTCAGAGGACGAGCGAGGCAGCCCAAATCCGACACGCGCGAGCAGTGATTGAAGAAATAAAATGCAGGGCGAGTGCGGCATCGCCGCCGTCAAAGGCACCCGCAAGAACTTCGGATTTTCAGCTCGGCAGGAAGCCGTATTGTCCTTGCCCGCTTATCGCCATTCTTCATTCGTTTGACCAGTTCAGAAATCGCGCGAACGCCCATTTGATGGCAGGGCTGAGCGATGACCGTGAGCCGCGGCTCAAAACTGTCGGCCCATTCGAAATCATCGAAACCCACGAGAGCAATATCCTTGGGGACATGGCGGCCCGATTCGCGGAGGGCTTTCATCGCGCCGATCGTCATCTTGTTATTCGCTGCGACGATCGCGGTTGGCGGTCGCTCCTTCCCGAGCAGCCGTTGGACGGCTTTATAAGCCGCCTCTATGTCGGATTCGCCGTTCTCAACCAGCGCCTTGTCGAACGACAGCGCGGCTTCAGCCAAACCGGCCCGGTAACCTTCGACACGTTCGATGGTTGTCGACAAGCCATCGAGGCCGGCGATGAGCGCGATACGTCGGTGACCGTGGCCGACAAGATGAGCCACCAAATCCATCATCGACCTTTTGTTCTCGATGACGACTTGATCGAAAATTCCCTCCGTCGACCGGTCGACGAACACGACCGGAATATTGTGCCGCTTGAGATAGGTCAGCGTGCGCTCCTCGGGATCGGGAACCGGCGCCAGTATCATTCCGTCGACGCGCCTTTGGTGAAGCTCACGCACAACTTCAAACTGGTGATCGGCATTATCCTCCGTATCGGCAAAAAACATCATGAGCCCATGGCGCGCGCATTCGGATTGAATGCCGCGAACGACTTCGCCGAAATAAATATTGGTGATCGCGGAGAGAGCGACGCCGATCGCGTTCGTCGATGAACGTACCAAAGAACGCGCCAGTATGTTTGGCGTGAACCCCACCTCTGCAATCGCCGCCTCGACCGCGCGAGCCGTTTCCGGAGTTACCGTCCTGGTCTTGTTGAGAACATGCGAGACAGTTGAGACGGAGACGCCCGCCCTCCTCGCCACGTCCGCCATTGTCGCCAACGAAAGAACTCCCTTCCTGCGCCCGAATCTGCGCGGCGATTATCGATCTGGCGCCGCGCGCCGCGCTTACGCCGGCCGCAGGCTTCTCCCGCTTTCGGCGTCAAAAAGGTGCATCGCCTCGGCGTCGTATTGAAATAGGCGGGTTTCGCCGATTCGAGAATCGTCGAGGGACGAAGCTCGTGACACGATCCTGTGCGGACCAGAGGACGCATCGAGCAAGGTTTCGTGACCCAGATGCTGAACGACGTCGACAGCAAAACGCAGTCCTGAGCCGGCGTCAGCCTGGCGAGGCGCCGGCTTCAACGCTTCGGGCCGCAATCCGACGACCACTTTATCGCCTTTGTAGCCATCGAGCGCCGGGCGGAGCCGCTCCGGAATTCGAATCTCCAATCCGCGCGCCGGGTCGACAAGTTGATCAGCGGCGATGGCCAGCTCCAGGAAATTCATCGCCGGCGACCCGATGAAACCGGCGACGAAGGAATTCGCGGGGTTGTTATAGACTTCGAGCGGCGGGGCGGCCTGCTGAATGACGCCATCCTTCATCACGACTATCACGTCGCCCATCGTCATCGCCTCCGATTGATCGTGGGTCACGTAAATCGTCGTTGTCTCCGTCTCTTGGTGCATCTTGGCGAGAAAACTGCGCGCCTCGACGCGAAGCTGCGCGTCGAGGTTTGACAAGGGTTCGTCCATCAGCAGCGCGCCAGGGCGGCGCACCAGCGCGCGCGCCAAGGCAACGCGCTGGCGTTGACCGCCCGATAACGCCCGCGGCTGCCGCTCAAGATAATTGGAAATATGCAGACGTTGTGCGACTTGACGCACGCGCTCTTGAATATCGGCGGCCGCGAGCCGCCGTATCCTCAAGCCAAAGGCGATATTTTCGAAGACCGTGAGATGAGGAAACAGCGCGTAGGATTGGAATACCATCGCGATGTCGCGATCCTTGGAAGGCAGGTCCGTCACATCGCGGCCGCCGATCAAAAGCTGACCCGAGGTAATCGGCTCGAGGCCGGCGATCATATTGAGCGTCGTTGTCTTGCCGCAACCGGACGGTCCGACAAGAACGACAAAGGAGCCGTCGGCAATATCGAGGCTAAGGCTCGGAATGACGGTATGAGCGCCGAAGTGTTTTTCCAATTCGACAAGAGAGACGGTCGCCATCGAGAGATCACCCCTTTACCGAACCGACAAAATTGCCGCCAGAAATTCGGCGGTAGGCGAAAATGAAAAGGATCGCAATCGGGATTTGCGATAGAACGAGCCCCGCCGATGGCAGATTGAACGCGGAAATATAGCGATCGCTGTTCAATTTCAGCATGCCGACCGTGACGGGAAAATTCGCTTCGCTGTTCAAGAAGACCAAGGCGAAAACAAATTCCTTCCATATCGCGATAAAGTTCAGCGTATAGCCGACGACAATCCCAGGAATGGAAAGCGGCAGGATGACTTTGACGAACACTTGAAAGTCCGTCGCCCCTTCGATCCGCGCGGCCTTCTCGATCTCGCGCGGAATTGTCGTCATGAAGCCGCGCAGGATGAGGATCTGCGAGGGCATCCCATAGACGCCATGGACGATGATGAGACCGATCCGCGTGTCGAGCAGATGCAGCCAGCGAAGCATGTCGTAGAGCGGAATGAGCACCGTCTGCTGCGGCAGCATCAGCCCCATGAGGAGAAGCGCAAATATGTAGCGCTTTCCCGGCGGTTCAAATCGGCTGAGCGTGAACGCCGGAACCAAGGCCAGAGCGACCGCCAAAGCCGACCCCGTCGTCGCGTATAGCAGGCTGTTCTGGAGCAAATCGCCGAAATGGAGGCCGCTCCAGACATTCCGATAGGGCTCGAGCGTCGGCGCATGGGGCAATGCAAAGGGTCCGTTCAAGAACTCTTTGTTCGGTTTGATTGAGGTGATCACGGTCAGCGCAAGGGGGCCGATCCACACGGCCGCCAAGAGAAAGGCGAGCAGCGTCGCGAATAATCGCGGCGCTGCCGTTCTAAGCCGGATCAGAGATCGATAGCGACGACCGCTTGCGGGATGCTCAGACATCGAACGCGCCCCTGAAGAGCTTGCCGAGGAGCAATGACGCGATGGCGATGGAGAGGAGGAGGATGGCGACGCTTATCGTTGCGCCGTAACCGAAACGGGAATTCCAAAAACTTTCGAGATAGACGAGATAACCAAGCACGTTGGTTCGACCGAAAGGCGCGCCCTTGGTCATGACCGCGATCAGATCGAAAGCCTTGAGCGATTCAAATAGCGTCAGCATGACGACCACGGCCGTGACCGGACGCAATTGCGGCAGCGCGACGCGCAGCATCATGCGGAGATGACCGGCGCCCTCGATTCGGGCGGCGTCGAACGTCTCTTTTGGCACATCGCCTAGGCCCGCAAAGTAGAAGATCATGGGCAGGCCCGTGAAGGCCCAGCCGCCGACGAAGGCCAGCGTATAGATCGCGATGCGAAAGTCGCCAAACCACTCGCGGACAAGAAATCCCAAGCCAAGCGCGCGCAGAATCGTATCGAAGGCGCCAAAGATCGGATTGAGGATCAGAAGGAACATCAGCCCCACGGCGACGAGGGACATGGTAACCGGAAAAAATATCGCCGTCCGCAGCAGCGTTGGAAAATAGACGACACGCGCACGCATCGCATATGCGATGAGGAATCCGAGCACGACCGGAAACCCCAACGACACGATCAGCCATTTGAGATTGTTGACGAGAGAGATATAGAAATAATTGTCGCCAAGCATATAAGAATAATTCGCGAGCCCGACGAAGGTCTTGGTCGGCGCCATGCCGTTCCATTCAAACAGGCTGAGATAGATCGTGTACCCGATGGGGTAGCCGATAAAACACGCGAATAGAGCGATCGGAATGAAAATGCCGAAGAGCGTGACAAAGAGATGTTGGCGGGCAAAGGCCAATAGTGACAAATTCTTATCGCCCCGGGCGGTTGCCATACGACCCCTCATTTCGTTCGGCTCGCGGGAAAAGAGCCGCCTCGCTCCGCGCCGGCAGGCGAAGGAATCGAGGCGGCAAGCGGGCGCCCAGGCAGGGCGCCGTTCGATCGTCGGGGAGGACGCTCGAATCTCTTAAAGGATTTCGGGCTAGGTTTTGATCTTGCCGCGCACCCGCTCCGCTTCGGTTTCCGTCGCCTGCATCGCGTCTTGCGGCGATATCGCCCCTGCCAGAACGCCTTGCAACCCATCGAGGTAGCGATCCGAGATGGCCGGCGGGGTCCCGTGGTCGACATGCATGAAAGTGTACGAACCGGCGTCCGCCATCGCTTTGCCGAGACGCTGCTCCATCTCCGAGAGATGCGACAGGTCCGTCGATGCGTTGGACGCATAAGGCTTGTCGATCACGAGCTTCTGCGCCGACGCTTCCGGCGAGACCATCCAGTTGACAAATTCGGCGGCCGCGTCCCTGTTTTTGCTGCCGGCGTGGATCATCACCGTATCTTCGTCATAGATCGACATGACCGGCTTTTTATCGCCCATCGCGGGGAATGGGAACCAATCGACCGGCATGGCGCAGCACTGTTTCTGATCGCCACGGAAACTGCCGAGAATGAAGGAGCCTTTGTACCAATACATCGCCTGGCCTTGCGCCCAAGGCACCTGGGCCGGGGCAAAGTCGATCGAATTGAAGTTCGCTTCAAACATGCCGTCGTCAGCCAGCTTCTTCATCATGGCGGTGATATCGACGGCGCGCGGGTCGGTCCATGGTATTTTGTTATCGATAAGCCCTTGGTAGGCGTCCAATCCATATTTGTTGACCATCATTGCCGACCACATGAATTGCGCCGGCCATTTCTTCTGGTTCGAAAGCATGAAGGGCGCGATACCGGCGGCCTTGATCTTGGCGGCATTGGCCATCATTTCGTCCCACGTCTTGGGGACGGAAAGACCGAGCTTGTCGTGAAGGTCTTTGCGATACCAAACGACTGACGCGCCGATCTCGGTCGGTACGAAATATTGCTTGCCGCCGAATGTCGCCAGCGTCACGCTGGCCGAATTCAACGATTTGTCCCAGCCGAATTTCTTGTAATAGTCGGAAAGATCGGCGGCGAATCCCGCCTTGATGATCTCTCCGGCGCGCCCGCCCTCCCAGGAGTAGAATACGTCCGGAGGGCTGCTCGAGCTCAGTTCGATCGTCTGTTTGGTCTTGTAAGTCTCGCCGTCGACGCTTGCGCCGGTGACATGGACGCGGTCGCCGTTTTTCTTATTCCACTCGTCGATCAACCAATTGGCGTAAGTTTCCGAAGTCGGCCACGCGGCTCGATAGAAGTAGCGCAACTCGATCGGGGCGGCCTTGGCCGAGCCTAACCCCATTGTCGTAGAAGCCGCCGCAGCGCCGACAGCCGCGGTCGAATGCAAGAATTTACGCCTGGTCAGACTGCGAGTCTGCTCGCCCATGCTACTTCCTCCCTAAGCTTCGACCTCACATCGCCGCTTTGAGGCGCGGCGCCGGGTCTTTCATTTTAACCTGCCTTCTGTACCACCGTGAGGGTGATCGCGCAAGCGTTTGCGCAAACGTTTGCGAACTGACGCCGCTGCAGCCTGCCGGCCGTCGCGCTAGGCGTCTTTCCAAAGCCATGCGGCGCCGCGAACGCCGCTGGAATCGCCATGAACCGCCTTGCGTATTGGCGTCTCGAACACCGGGGAGAACGTATAGCGCCCGACCAGGCTCGGCAGGTCTCGATAGACTTCGTCTATATTCGACATACCCCCGCCCATGACGAAAATATCGGGATCGAGCGTGTTGACGACAATTGAAAGCCCACGCGCCAGACGATCGACATAGCGGCGCCAAACCATGCGGGCGAGCCAATCGCCGTCGCGCATTTTCTCGACGATCGCCGCGGCGCTCAGTTCCGATTGGCTATGGCGCGCGTAATCGGCCTCAAAACCGCGGCCGGACACCCACGTTTCCATGCAGCCATATTTTCCGCAATAGCAGGCCGCGCCCGGCAATTCGCTGACATTTTGATAGGGGAGCGGGTTATGTCCCCAATCGCCGGCGCTATTGTTGGGCCCGTGATGCGCTCTGCCGCCGACCGCTATTCCCGCCCCCGCCCCGCTGCCGAGGATGACGGCGAAAACGAGATTGTATCCGGCGCCAGCGCCATCGACGGCTTCGGAAGCCGCCAGGCAATCGGCGTCGTTCTCGACGCGAATTTGCCGCTTGAGTACGTCGCGCAAATCCTTCTCGACGGGCCGGCCGAGAAGCCAGGTGGAGTTCGCGCCTTTGGCCCGTCGCGATTTTGGTTCGAGCGAGCCAGGTATGCCGACGCCCACGCTATTGTCGCGGCCGATCTCGCGTTCAATGCAATCGATGATGTCGGCGATGACGCGAAGACAGCCTTCGTAATCGTGCCGCGGCGTCTCCTCCCGGATTCGTTTGACTTCCTCGCCCGAGGGCTTCAACGCAATCCCTTCGATCTTGGTCCCGCCCCAGTCGATTCCGATCAGCATTTTGTATCCTATGGCGTCACTTGGAGACCCATTTTTGCGCACAAGTGGCCGAAACAAAAGCTAGGGACCGAGAGTGAATTTCGCTGGCGCTCGCCGCCGGACGCATCGTTGAGGGTCGGCGGTTCGGGCATGGCGTCAAGAAACAAAAGGCTTGCCGAAGATACTGTAACCCTCGGCGGAACTTATAACGGCTCATTGGCGTTGTTCAGGTACATCGAGCCAGAGCGCCCGCCAATGACTGACATGGTTGACGCCATTGAGGCGGAAGAGCCCGAACGCCCTAGACTGCTCGATGTCCTCGGCCCCGGTTTAATAACCGGGGCTTCTGACGACGATCCCAGCGGTATCGCGACTTATTCCCAAGCCGGGGCCCAGTTTGGTTATACGCTCGGCTGGACCCTGCTTCTGACCTATCCGCTGATGTGCGCCATCCAAATGGTGAGCGCTCATATCGGCCGCGTCACCGGCAAGGGATTGGCCGGCAACATGCGACGCCATTATCCAGCGACCGTCCTTTACATTTTGATCGGTCTTCTCGTCATCGCCAATGTCATCAATCTTGGCGCAGACCTCGGCGCGATGGCGGCGGCCTTGCATCTTCTTCTTCCCGGTCCGGCGTGGCTCTATATCGCCGGCTTTGCCCTCGTCATTGCCCTTCTCGAAATATTCGTGCGTTATTCGCTCTACGCCTCGGTGTTGCGATGGCTGACGCTTTCCTTGTTCGCTTATGTCGCGACCGTCTTCGCCGTTGGCGTGCCTTGGGGCGCCGTCGCCTTCAATCTCTTGGTCCCGCACGTCCAATTCGGCGGCAGCTCCCTCACGATGGTCGTCGCGATCTTTGGGACGACGATCAGCCCCTATCTTTTTTTCTGGCAGGCCGCCGAAGAAGTCGAGGACGAGAAAGAGAGCCCTTCCGCCAAGCCGCTCTTGAACGCGCCCGGCCAGGCGCCCAAGGAGCTTCGTCGCATACAATGGGACACGCTTGTCGGCATGGGATTCTCCAACCTGATTGCTCTCTTCATCATGTTGACCACGGCGGCGACGCTGAACGCCCATAACATCACCGACATTCAGACATCGTCGCAGGCGGCGGAAGCCTTGCGGCCTATCGCCGGATCATTCGCCTTTGTCGTCTTCGCGCTTGGCATTATAGGGACCGGCCTGCTCGCCGTGCCCGTACTCGCGGGCAGCGCCGCCTATGCCCTTGGCGAGGCGCTCGGATGGCGCGTTGGTCTCGCACAGCGGCCGGCGCGCGCCCAAGCCTTCTACGCAGCTATCGCCATCGCAACCGTTCTGGGCGCCGCCGAGAATTTCACGTCGCTGGATCCGATAAAGGCGCTGTTCTGGAGCGCGGTCATCAATGGCGTTGCAGCTGTTCCCATTATGGCGATCATCATGCTCATGGCCTCGCAACCAAAGGTCATGGGCCGGTTCACTTTGGGGCCTTGGCTCAAATCGCTCGGCTGGCTCGCGACCGCCGCCATGGCGCTCGCCGCGGTCGGCATGATCGCAACTTGGGACAACTAGGACGGGTCACCGCAATTCCTGGAAATCTAAGCGTGGGATGAAGCAGCGTCCTGCGTCTCACGCTGCTCCTTCGCAGTACGACGCACCACTTCCGAAATCTGCAAAAGGTGGGTGGTCAGCGGACTCGTCTTGCGCCAGATCATGCCGACCTTTCGCATCGGCTTTGGATGCTTGAAGCGCGTGATCGAAACAGGCGCCGAGCGCGTCTCTACCGCGACGGCCATTTCCGGTATCAGGGTGACGCCAATCCCTGCGCCGACCATTTGCACCAAAGTCGACAGAGAGCTGGCGTCCAACAATTCGCGCGGCCGCGCCGAATGCATATTGCAGAAGGACAAGGCTTGATCGCGGAAGCAATGTCCTTCTTCCAGCAACAGCAACCGCATTTCGCGAAGCATTTTGAGATCGGGCGCTGGCTTGCCGTCAAACTCGCTCGGCCGCACGAGCAGAAAGTCTTCGTCGAAGAGCGCGACTTCGGCGAAGGAAGGTTCGGAGACGGGCAGCGCGACAATCGCGGCGTCCAACCGTCCTTCCGCCAGTTCTTGAATGAGCTTTGTCGTCAGGCTTTCCCGTACATTGATGTCGAGATCGGGGTAGACGCGCGTCAGGCCGCGAATGATGGTCGGCAGCAGATAGGGCGCGATCGTCGGGATCACGCCGAGGCGCAGCCGGCCTAATTGTTGATCGCGCGAGGCGCGGGCGAAGCCCTCCAATTCGTCCACGGAACGCAAGAGATCGCGGACGCGCAGTGCGAATTTCTCGCCGAAATTGGTGATCCTGACTTTTCGCGCGCCGACGCCTCTTTCGAAGAGCGCCGCGCCGAGCGTCTCCTCCAATTCCTTGATCTGCTCCGACAGGGCCGGTTGCGAAATCGCGCAAGCGGCGGCGGCGCGTCCAAAATGGCCGTGCTGCGCCAAAGCCTCGAAATAGCGAAGCTGCTTGAGCGTGAAATTGGCCATAATCTGAGCCTATCGCTGCGATCAGAAAATGCAACTTTTGCTGATCGCCAGTCCATGGTACGACACTATCGCCAAGGAGGCGGAGCGACCCATTTTGGACCTGACCTTGGGCATGACCAAAAGCCAGTCTGGTCGCAGATGTCGAAGGAAATCAAAGATTTGGCTGGCCTGTCGTATTTTAGGCGCTGCTTAAGCGAAATCGGATCGCCTTCGAAAGTCAATTAACGAGGCTAAATCGGAGAGAAACATGAACGCGAAGATTGACAATCCCAGCGCAGGCCAATGCCCGGTGGCGCATACGATCGTGGCGAGGGTCAATCGGGACTGGTGGCCGAACCAGGTCAATGTCCAGGTTCTCCATCAGCATTCCGCTTTGTCCGATCCGATGGGCGAAGCTTTCGACTACGCCAAGGAATTCAAGACCCTCGACCTCGGCGCGGTGATTAAGGATTTGCACGCATTGATGACGGATTCGCAGCCGTGGTGGCCGGCGGATTTCGGCCATTATGGGCCGCTCTTCATCCGGATGGCCTGGCATAGCGCCGGCACGTACCGAATCCATGACGGCCGCGGCGGGGCCGGCGACGGCCAGCAGCGCTTCGCGCCGCTCAATTCTTGGCCGGACAACGCCAACCTCGACAAGGCCCGCCGGCTGCTCTGGCCGATCAAGCAGAAATACGGCCGCAAACTCTCTTGGGCCGACCTGTTGATCCTCACCGGCAACGTCGCCTTGGAATCGATGGGCTTCAAGACCTTCGGCTTCGGCGGCGGCCGCGCCGACACCTGGGAGCCGGAGACGGGCGTTGACTGGGGCCCCGAAAGCAAGTGGCTCGACGACGAGCGCTACAGCGGCGACCGTGAGCTTCAAGAGCATCTCGGCGCCGTCCAGATGGGCCTGATCTACGTCAACCCGGAAGGGCCGAACGGCAAGCCTGACCCCGCCGCGGCGGCGCGCGACATTCGCGAAACCTTCCGCCGCATGGCGATGAACGATGAAGAGACCGTCGCGCTCATCGCCGGCGGCCACACTTTCGGCAAGACGCATGGCGCCGCCGATGCGAAGAAACATGTCGGCCCTGAGCCCGAAGGCTCCGATATCGAGCATCAAGGCCTTGGCTGGTCGAGCACGCATGCCTCGGGCGTCGCGGGCGACGCCATCACCAGCGGCTTGGAAGTCATCTGGACCACGACGCCGACAAAGTGGAGCAATAATTTCTTCGAAAATCTGTTCGGCTATGAATGGGAGCTGACCAAGAGCCCGGCCGGCGCCTTTCAATGGCAGCCGAAGAACGGCGCCGGGGCCGGCGCAGCGCCCGATCCGCACGATGCGTCAAAGCGTCGTACCCCCAATATGCTGACGACCGACCTCGCTCTGCGGGTCGATCCGGCCTATGAGAAAATCTCGCGGCGTTTCTTCGAGCACCCCGATCAATTCGCCGACGCCTTCGCTCGCGCGTGGTTCAAGCTCACCCACCGCGACATGGGGCCGATCGTCCGTTATCTCGGCCCGCTCGTACCGAAAGAAGAGCTGATATGGCAAGACCCGAC